>JALWPK010000215.1 GCA_026995045.1 Gammaproteobacteria bacterium
CGACCGGGACATCGCCCACCTGCTGGAAATTCATCTGGCGGACATGGGCTATCACATTACCCTCACCGGCGATGGCGAAGCCGGCCTGCAACTGGCGCGAGAAGGCCAGTATGACCTGATTATTCTCGACTTGATGTTGCCGAATCTGGACGGGCTGGAAATTTGCCGACATCTGCGCGGCGGTTCGATTCATACTCCCATTCTAATGCTGACAGCGAAGTCATCCGAGCTCGACCGCGTGCTCGGACTGGAGCTGGGCGCAGACGATTATCTCACCAAACCGTTTTCACTGATTGAATTACAGGCGCGGGTCAAAGCCATCTTTCGCCGCATCGAACTGGCCAGCCAGCCTGACAACACCACGCAAAATGAACGCATCGAAATCAACGGTCTGATAATTGACACCGCCAGCCGCAAGGTTGCTGTGGGCGGCAATGATGTGGAGCTCACTGCGACCGAGTTTGACCTGCTGCTGCACTTTGCACGCAACCCCGGCCGGGTTTACAGCCGCACACAGTTGCTCGACATGGTCTGGGGATACGGCCATGACGGTTACGAACACACGGTTAATTCGCACATCAACCGCCTGCGCAAGAAAATCGAAAAAGACCCGGCCAATGCCGATTACATTCTGACGGTATGGGGCGTCGGCTACAAATTCGCCGAACCGCAGGCCATGCAGCAAACCGGCTAAGCTTATGTTGCGCTCCCTCTACGCCAAACTGGCGTTGGCGCTGTTCGTGCTGTTTGCGCTTGTCGGCGCAACTTTTTTCATCGCCTCACTGTATTCCGCCTATATGTACCAGCAGGAGGTCGCGCAACGCCTGAATCGCGATCTGGCCATGTACATCGTTAACGAACACGTTAAAGTGCAAGGCGACACCATCGACACCTCCAATCTTGGCGACCTGTTTCACACCGTAATGGTGATCAACCCCAGCCTGGAACTGTATCTTTTGAATGACAAGGGCGAAATCCTCGCCTACTCGGATGAAATCGGCGAGGTCAAACGACAACAGGTTTCACTCGACGCCATCAACACCCTGCTGCAAGGCGACCCGGTGATGCCGGTGATGGGCGACGACCCCAAAAGCGTGGACGGCAAAAAAGTGTTCTCCACCTTCCCGATAGAAAACAATGGCAAGCGGCTGGGCTATATCTATGCCGTGCTCGGCAGCGAACGTTTTGACCATATCAGCCAGATGCTGCAACAAAGCTACATCATGCGCATCAGCGTCGGCGCCATCATGCTGGCGCTGGTGTTCGCCCTGTTCGGCGGCCTGTTTCTATTTTTCCTGATGACCCGACGGCTGCGCCGGCTGAGCCAGTCGATGCAGCAGTTTCAGCAACAGGGATTTGAACAGACCGGCTTTACCGACACCCCGCCGCAACCGCCACGCGATGAAATCGACACCATGACGGATGCGTTTCAGCACATGGCGCGGCAGATTCAGCAACAACTGACGCGACTGAAGGAAACCGATGCGCTGCGTCGTGAACTGGTCGCCAATGTATCGCACGATTTACGCACGCCGCTTGCTTCACTCAAGGGTTATATTGAAACCCTGCTGCTCAAGGATGACAGCCTGAGCGCGGAACAACGCCAGCAATATCTGCAAATCGCATTCAACAATGCCGAGCGTTTGAACAAACTGGTCAGCGAGCTGTTTGAACTGGCCAAGCTTGACGCCGGCGAGCTCAAGCTGCACAAGGAAACTTTCTCACTGGCTGAACTGACGCACGACGTTATTCAAAAATTTGAACTGCGCGCCCAGCAGCTGAACATTCAGCTGGAAGTCGATATCGACGCCGATGTGCCTTATGTAGAAGCCGACATCGGCCTGATCGAGCGCGTGCTCGATAACCTGGTGGACAACGCGCTGAAAAATACCCCCGAAGGCGGCGCCATTCGCCTGACGCTGGACTCTGACGGCCAACTGGTAACGGTGCAGGTAGCCGACACCGGGCGCGGTATCGCCGAAGACGAGCTGCCGCATATCTTTCAACGCTTCTACAAAAAACCCGACAGCGAGGCCGCCCATAGCGGCGCCGGACTGGGTCTGGCGATTGCGCAACGCATCGTCGAACTGCACGGCAGTGAGCTGTCGGTAAACAGTGTGCTGCACCAGGGAACGCGTTTTGACTTCGCCCTGCCCGTGCAACATCTCCCCTGAACACAAACAAGCTGCAACCGCGTTTACCTTCTGTTATCAACCGTGAACAAATTGTGATGTTCTGGTGAGTTCTTCGTGATGCATCAGGCGCATAGTTGGCCGTGCTGACAACTGTGGTCAGCGCAACCACCATCATGGAGAATCAAAATGCATAAACCGTTATCTTTTCTCGCCGCCGCCGGCCTTGCCAGCAGCGTTCTGTTTTCATCCACTGCCATGGCTGATGGCAAGGCCTATGAAGTCACCATCACCAACCTGACCCGCGCCCAGGTGTTTACCCCGATACTGGTCGCCAGTCACAGAAAAGGCGTGGAACTGTTTCAGCTGGGCGCCGCCGCCAGCAATGAACTGGCTGCATTGGCCGAAGGCGGTGATGTGGCGCCGCTGACCGCGGCGCTGCAAGCTACGGGCAAGGTCCGCGACATCGCCAATTCCGGCGGTCTGCTGATGCCGGGACAGTCTGTCACCGTGACAGTAGCGGCCGGTCATGGCGCACGCGAAATCAGTCTGGCGTCAATGATGATTCCAACCAATGATTCCTTCATTGCGCTCAATGGCGTCAAGGCGCCAAAAGGACATCGCAGCGTCGTGTACTACTCACCCGGTTATGACGCTGGCTCCGAGCCAAACGATGAAAACTGCATGAACATTCCTGGCCCGGTATGCGGCGGCGAAGGCGGCTCACCCGGCGTGGGTGGCGAAGGCTATGTTCACATCAGCCGCGGCATTGCCGGCATCGGCGATCTGGACAGCGCAACCTATGACTGGAAAAACCCGACGGCGAAAATCGAAATCCGCCGTGTGGATGTGGATGACTGATACAGGTGCTAACGCTGCTTGAGTGTTACACTCCTGCACTGTGACAAAGTGCAGGATTTTTTTAACGCAGAGCGTAGAGGGCATGGGAACTTATCTTTCTATAGGAGTTGAGGATGTGATTCGGGATTGCCGCGTCGCTGCGCTCCTCGCAATGACGGCTTACCCTTTACATTACGTCATTGCGAGCGCAGCGAAGCAATCTCATGTCACAGGCCGCACACTGTAAAATTTCTCCCTGCGGTCGTAATGACACTGCACCCCAAAAAAGAAAAAACTCTGCGCCCTCCGCGCCTCTGCGGCAAAAAACCTTGGTCTTACCCACGAATAGTGGACACGGTTGATTGCTCATATTTCATTTCATAGCACTGGGGACTGATATAGCCATTGGCGGAATGCCGCCGTTGCCGGTTATAGAAAATCTCGATGTATTCAAAGA
>JALWPK010000216.1 GCA_026995045.1 Gammaproteobacteria bacterium
GCGGTTTTCATGGCGCCGTAGGTCCCCGTCTTACCGGAAGAGCCGGTCAGCGATTCCGACGTAATCGCCTTTGATATCTCCCGGTTACAAAACTCAGACAGGGTTTCATAGGCATTGGTGGAGCCGTATTTTTGAGCTTCCGGAAACTTTATCTCCGTGGTATCGTCGATAACGGCGCTGGCGTCGCTGCCTAAGTTATGCACGGCATCTTCCAAACGCTTAACGGCATTATCATCATGGCCGGGTTTTAAAATGCCCAGGCGAAGGGGCATGCCAAACACTTCGTTAAAGGCGGCCCAGTCGTCCACATCAAAAAATTTAATAATGCTGTAGCGCATGGCGCTGATGCCCTTCCCGAAGCCGGTAAAATCCCAGTCGGTAAATTCTTCCTTGGCCCCGTCTAAGGCAAAAACCACATGACCCGCATCATATACATCCAGCGGGTCATTGCCCACAAACAGGGTATTGTAGGCGTCCGTGCGGTTTTGCTTTTTGGCGTAGATAAAATCATGGGGCAGGCGGCGGAACCCAACGGGAGCCACCAGGGATTTACCGTTAAGAACGACGGTATCCCAAACCATTTCCACGGCCCGCGCGCCGTACAGTTTGCACTTTAAAAGCTCCTTGCGCAGATCACGGATGCCGGTTTTATTGAGCGCTTCCTTTAAGTTCTCCAGGGCGGCGTCTTCGGTTTTGGACGGTTTGCCCATTACAAAATTGGTTTCCGCCGATGATATCTGCGCGCTGATGCGGCTTTGCATGGCGCCGGAAAGATGGCCGTCCATGCTTACAAACCAGTCTATAATTTTATACAGGGCGGCGGGCCTGCCGTTTTGGGCCGCTTCAAAGGCCTGGCGGAACTTTTCCGGGGTGATGGTTTTGTAGGTTGTTTTGTCCCGCGTTTTGGGCGGCATCAGTATAATTTTATCAGCCATGGGGTTGCATCTCCTTTGTTATCCGGTTCCGGCGCCTTAAAATGCCCGGAACCCTGTTTAAAACCTGTTTAATTTTTTCGATCGGCCTTTTTGCGCCCATCTATGGGTAAGCGGCCTTATCGGCGCTTACGCGGCGGATAGCGGCGTTTTTGTATGGAGCGGTAAAAAGTGCTGTTTTCCCCGCCCGCGGCGCGCAGTTCATTCAGCGCGCCGGAAACGGCATCCGGGCCGTCGTCATGTACATGATCCGGAAAACCCAAAAACTGATCCTTGATGGTTTCCAGATCGTCATCCATCTTTTTGGGCCAGTAAACGCGTTTAATTTCCATCAGGGTTACGGCGCTTTCGATGCGCAGTTCTTTTTTGATGGTATTTTGCATGGGCCGGATGGGCAAGGGATAGCCGTGGCGTTTGGCGCCGTCCATAAAATCCCGGAACGAGACCTGCGTATATTGGCCGAAGTTATCTTCAATATAAATCACGCTTACGCCTAAGCTGACTAAGGATTCATACAGGGCATAAGCGGCATCCACCATGGCCTTTAAAGAAGCCTGGCGCACCCATGCCCCCAAAATATAATAATTGGGGCCGTTGGTACCGGCGGCGACAATGGCCTTAAAATCATTGTGTTTGGACTGCCCCAGGGATTGATCGATGTAGATAACGCCGCGTTTTAATTTGGGCAGCACATCATAGCGGTAAAACCATTCATCCTTTACGCGCAGGCCCTGGTCAACGGGCACGCCCTGCATTTCCGAGCTGAAGCGCGCGCTGCCGATGGCTTTTTGCAGTTTGTCCAAATCCTTTAAGGTCATCTTTTTTGGCCACAGGGCAAAGCGTTTTTTACCTTTAACGGATATCGCCTGGTAGCGGTGCCCGGTAATGGTGTGCCCTTTCCATTTTTGCGGAGGCTGCGGCGGGCCGATGATCCGCTTATCGCTGTCCGGCTCTTTTTTAAAGTTGGTACATTCCCGGATAAAAGCCTGGTTCATGGCGCCTGTCTTGGCCAGGTTATTCCCCAGCCATACAATGGGCGCGCGGTCGGTAACCGCCAAATACAGCTCGGTTAAAATCCAGTTCAGCTTATCGGCGGAGCGGGCGGGGTTGCGCGCGGTACGGGCATTTTCAAAGTCATCGATATCGCAGGCGTCCGGACGGTAGCGTAAAAAGCGGGTCCCGCGCATGGGCGTGCCATAGCTAAAGGCTTCCAATGCGCAGTAATGCCCCTTACCCGTTGCGCGCGGGGTTACCTTAAGCCATATCTGGTCATCGCCTTCTTTTAAAAAATCCAGTTTAAAGTCGGCGCGGATACGGCTGTTGTTTTTAAGCTCCATCATGATAAAGGCCAGGTCGCGTTTGGCCAGGGTCAGCGTTTCCGAGACCTTTATCCAAAAATGCCGCTCCCCCAACAGCAGGGCGCGCAGTTTTATGATCATCATACGCGTGGATTTACCATGTTCCCTGGGCGCGTGCACCACAAACAAATGCTTACGCTTCCAGGCGGCCATGGCGTCTAAGTCATAATGGAAGTTCGCCGGATCAATTTCAAAATAATGGGGCAGGTACAAGGCGCCGAAACCGTCGGTGGATGCTTGCGCCAATTGCAGGCGGTCACGTGTGGCCGCCGCGCCGTTATCAGCAAAAGGCGATACATCGCTGTTTAAACGCAGTTTCAGTTCCGCAAGCTGCTTTTCCAGTTTTTTATCCTGGGCCGTCTTAAAGGTTTCCATCATTCCCCTTTCAGCTTATCGGTAAAGTCCTGCACAAATTCCAGCAGGATGCCGGTCAGGCTTTGGTACAGCTGCGTATCGCGATTTTTGATAAAGGTTCCCAGGCGGTCCACAATATCAATGGCTACACTGGCATATTCCGCAGGTTTATAAATTTGCTTGCTGCTTTTTACCAGCTTAACAATGCGGTCCACTTCCCCGTTATCTAAGGGGCGGCGCTCGGCAATGGCCAGGTGATTGATCTGTTCGATCTGGCGCATCAGGTCGTTGGCGACCTTCCAGGGGGTTACCAGGCGGATGCGCCCGTAATCGTCCCAGTTATGTTTTTTTATCCAGCTGTGTACGGTCGAGAGCGGTACGCCGGTCACTTCACTTATTTCCCTGGGCGACTTGTTTTTGACGATATACAGGAATTCCGCTTCCCCGCGTACACTTTCCGAATGTTTCATTGGCATCTCCTTATTGTTGGCAAAACAAGATGATTAAAAAAAATCAAAAAAAATAGTTATATGTGTATATACATTTTTTTTTGAGTTTTGCGGCGTTATTATTGCCCCATGGCTTACACAACACAAAAGAATTTAGAAGATAAGTACGGCGCGCGGCGCGTGGCCCAGATAAGCGGAGACAGTACCGGCAACACGGCGGACGCCGACAAAATTACAGCGGCCATCAGTACGGCGGATGCCCTGATTGACGGCTATGTGCAAAAGCGCTATAACACGCCGCTTG
>JALWPK010000217.1 GCA_026995045.1 Gammaproteobacteria bacterium
CCAAGTCAAAAAAAGACAAGAAAAAACTGAAGGACAAGCTCAAAAAAGCCAAAGCCAAAAAAGACAAAAAATCCCGGTGACAGGATAAGGCGATAAAGGATAAAAAAGAATAACTAAAAACAGGAAGTTGAAATCATATTAAAGGCTTGCCGCAAGGCAGGCCTTTTTTTGCGACTGCGCGACATTACCCCGTACCCCAGTATTTGGTGGCGATGCCTTCACCGAGGTCGGCTTCGATCAGGCGCTGGCGCACTTCCAGCAGTTTTGCTATCAGCGCGGGTTCGGATTGCTCGTAGGCTTCGGCGTCAGGCGCGCGGTTGACAACCACGCCGAGCAGCTCGGTGATGGCGTTGCCGATGGAGTTCTGGCTGATGGTGACAATCAGCTTGCCTTCGTCATTGCGGTAAATCAGTTGCTTGAAGGCGGGTTGCCAGCGAATGCTGTTGGCGTATTTGGCGTCCTTGACGCAGCGGTCGCGAATCATCTTGGCGGTTTTCAGGAAACCATTGTTGTATTGCAGAATGGCCTCGACATGCTCGGGGTAATACAGGTCTTTCAACATCGGCGCATTGCGGGTGGAAACCTGGGTGAAGAAAGTGCGGTAAAAATCCAGGAAGCCTTTCAGCAAGAAGTCGTATTCTTTCCAGAAGCGTGGTTTTTTCAACGCCTCGACACCGCCCTGTATTTCCCAGCACGGCAGGCCCTGAGGATAGCCTGTCAGTGAAAGCTGCGAATCCTGCATGCTGGCGGGTTTCAGCACCTGCAAATCCAGTGCGGCGTCAAAAAACTC
This sequence comes from Gammaproteobacteria bacterium, assembly GCA_026995045.1. GTDB lineage: Bacteria > Pseudomonadota > Gammaproteobacteria > SZUA-229 > SZUA-229 > S139-92. The sequence goes on from JALWPK010000217.1 coordinate 791, forward strand.
ACGATAGATATCTTTCATGTGTTTCTGGAACAGGCTGTGCTGGCCGCCGTCGGTCAGGTTCGGGTTGTTTTCGTCAGCGGCTTCGGCTTCGCGCAGTTGCTGCATCGGGAACACAATGAAATGATTGTGCAGCATGCGAATGCTGGGCACGCCGGGAGAAGTCAGTGGCCAGGTGGCGTCGAGACTGGCTTCACCCGCCAGCACCAGATGCTCGCCGGGGTCGGGGTATTGCTCCAGCATGTAGGCAATCAGAATCTGGTTCATCCGGTTCCACACGTTCTTCACTTCATCGGGCACCTGAGTGCGGCGCACCGGACGACCCAGCGGGTTGAGGATGGTTTGCGATGTGTTGTAAATAATCGAGGTATCAAACTCGTTGCTGTGCCCCAGCGCCTTGCGATACAGCAGCAGGTTTTCCGGGTTGACCAGCAGGCCGTTGTTGTTGACCAGGTCGTTGAGGTTTTCCGCGCTGTTAAAAAACTCGTTCGGCGCCATGCCCTCCGGCACTTCCAGCGGAATCGGGCGGAACGGGGTGACTATCTGGCGAGGAGCTTGCATGAGAGTTTGCATCCGTTGTTATCGTTGTTGCAGGGATAATAATTGTGGCGGGAACAAACCACACTATCACCTTTTATATAGTGTAGCGCGCATAAAAAAAGGCTTCACCAGCTGTTTGCTGAGTGAAGCCTTTTGACTGCATGGTCGCGAACCGGCTTATTTCATCGCCGCCGTCGCCGCGTCCAGCGCCGCGCCCTTGTTAATCGGCGCGCCCATGTCGCCGAGTACGGATTCCAGCGCGCTCAGGCACAGGAAGATGTTTTCATAACGCGAGCTGTGTCCCATCAGGCCGATGCGCCACACCTTGCCCGCCAGCGCGCCCAGACCGGCGCCGATTTCCAGATTGAAATCGTTGAGCAGACGGCCGCGTACGGCGGCTTCGTCGACGCCATCGGGAACGGTGACGGAGTTCAGTTGCGGCAGGCGGTATTCCTCTTCCACCACAAAGTTCAGTCCCATTGCTTCCAGACCGGCGCGCAGCACCAGGTGGTTGTTGTAGTGGCGCGCCCAGGCGTTTTCGATGCCTTCATCCTGCAACATCACCAGCGATTCGTGCAGCGCATACATGGCGTTGACCGGCGCGGTGTGGTGGTAGGCGCGCTTCGCGTTCGGCCCCCAGTAACCCATCACCAGATTGGTGTCGAGGAACCAGCTTTGTACTTTGGTTTTTCGGCTGGTAATCACATCGACCGCGCGCTGGCTGAAACTCACCGGTGAAATACCGGGGGTGCAGGACAGGCACTTCTGGGTGCCGGAATAAATCGCGTCGATGCCCCAGTCATCCACTTTGAGCTCGGAGCCGCCCAGCGAGGTAACCGCATCCACCAGCGCCAGCGCATCGTTGTCGTGCGCGATTTTGCACAGGGTTTTGGCATCGGAGCGCGCGCCGGTGGAGGTTTCGGCATGCACAAAGGCCAGCACTTTTGCATCCGGATTGGCTTTCAGCGCTTCCTCGGCCTTGTTCGGGTCGACCGGCTTGCCCCAGTCGTCCTCCACCATTACCACCTCGGCGCCGCAACGCTCGGCCACTTCTTTCATGCGGCCGCCGAACACGCCGTTCTGGCAAATCACCACCTTGTCGCCCGGCTCCAGAATATTCTGGAAAGTGGTTTCCATACCGGCGGAACCCGGCGCGGACACCGGAATGGTGAGCTGGTTCTGCGTCTGGAAAGCGTATTGCAGCATGGACTTCACCTCATCCATCATGCCGACAAACGCCGGATCCAGATGGCCGATACAGGGCCGCGCCATCGCGCTGGTGACGCGCGGGTGAACGTCAGACGGGCCGGGGCCCATGAGTGTGCGAACGGGTGGGTTGAATGAAGTGATGCTCATAATAATTCCTGAAAATGGGGTTAAGACGAAAAATGGGCGCTATTTTGCCACGAAACGGCAGGCGGCGCATTGGCGCTGGTTGCAGGCCGGATAAATCCGTAAGGGAAAAGCGGGAATCAGTCAGCTTTGACGCGAATCGCGACCGGTTCGGCGTCGTAGGTCACGGGCGCGCTTGAGGCGTCAGCAGAGCGGTCGCCCTCGGGTTGCATCAGCCAGTACAGCCAGTCGGTGACCAGCGCCATGATGAAGAAGGACACCATACAGTCAGACAGAAAATGTCCGCCAGCGGCAATGCGCGCAAAGCTGACCATGCAACCGTAACTGAATGCAATCAACAGGGCGGCTCTGCGGTATCTAAACAGCATGGCCAGCGCCAGAAAGAAAAAGGCGGCGGAACTGTGGCCGGAAGAAAACGAACAATTGCGCTCGCACTCATCCGCCAGCGTAAAGGCGGGGGTAAACTGTTTGGCGCCGCTGAACTCGGTGACGTGCACTGGTCTGGCGCGGCCGGAATGATTTTTCAGCACCAGATTGACGATAATGCCAGAGCCAATCACCAGCACCAGTATCAGATAAAGCATCTTGCGCATGTTCAGCGCGCAGATGTTTTTGCCGAACAGGTAATTGAAAATGCACAGCAACATGCCGCCGAA
>JALWPK010000218.1 GCA_026995045.1 Gammaproteobacteria bacterium
CGTTCTGCGAGGAAACCACGCTGAACCTGCGCTGCGACATCATCGAGCCTTCCGACATGAAAGGCTACAACCGCGACCCGCGCTCCATCGCCAAACGCGCTGAGGAATACCTGAAATCCACCGGCATTGGCGACCAGGCTTTCTTCGGCCCGGAAAACGAGTTCTTCGTATTCGACGGCGTGCAGTGGTCAGAAAGCATGGGCGAAGTGTCTTACAAGATTCTTTCCGAAGAAGCGGCATGGAGCACCGACGAATCCTATGAAGGCCGCAACCTAGGTCACCGCCCTGGCGTCAAGGGCGGTTACTTCCCGGTGCCGCCGGTTGATTCACTGCAGGACATGCGCTCCGCCATGTGCCTGACCATGGACGAAATGGGCTGCAAAACCGAGGTTCACCATCACGAAGTCGGCACCGCCGGTCAGTGTGAAATCGGCGCCCGCTTCAACACCCTGGTGCGCAAGGCTGACGAAGTGCAAATCTACAAATACGTGGTGCACAACGTCGCGCACGCATTCGGCAAAACCGCCACCTTCATGCCGAAACCGCTGGTAGGCGACAACGGCAACGGCATGCACGTGCATCAGTCCATCTTCAAGGATGGCGAAAACCTGTTCTCCGGCGACGGTTACGGCGGCCTGTCACAGACTGCGCTGTACTACATCGGCGGCATCATCAAGCACGCCAAGGCGCTGAATGCTTTCGCCAATGCCTCCACCAACAGCTACAAGCGTCTGGTGCCGGGCTTTGAGGCGCCGGTGATGCTGGCCTACTCTGCGCGCAACCGTTCTGCTTCGATTCGTATTCCTTTCATCAACAATCCGAAAGGCCGCCGTATCGAAGTTCGCTTCGGCGACAACACCGCCAATCCGTATCTCTGCTTCGCCGCCATGCTGATGGCCGGCCTCGACGGCATCCAGAACAAGATTGACCCGGGCGCCGCTGCCGACAAGGACCTGTACGACCTGCCACCGGAAGAAGAAGCCAAGATTCCTCAGGTGGCGTTCTCCTTCGACGAGGCCCTCAAGGCGCTGGACGCCGATCGTGGCTTCCTCACCGCTGGCGGCGTCTTCGACGACGACATGATCGATGGCTTCATCGAACTGAAGAACGAAGAAGTTCAGCGTCTGCGCATGGCGACTCACCCCTGCGAGTTCGACATGTACTACAGCGTGTAAACCGCACGGTTTAACTGTTGTCAAAAGCCCTGTCCGGTGTAACCGGGTGGGGCTTTTTTATTGACAACGTATTACTGTTCGCTGCATCAAACTGCGCTATGATATTGACATGAAACCTGTCGCCGTCATACTGTTCGCCATTCTGCTGTCGCCGTTGCCGGCGTCGGCGGAAATCTACAAATGGGTGGATGACGAAGGCAATATTGTTTACAGCGACACGCCCAACAATCGCGCCGAGGAATATGAACCGCCCAGCCTGAATGCGATTCCGATGCCCAAGCCGGCGCCCAAAAGCGAGCAAAAGAAAAAGCCTGAATCGCCCGGCTACCAGTCTTTCCGCATTGTCAGCCCCGCACCTGAACAGGTCGTGCGCGACAACAGCGGCAATCTCACGATTCAGCTGGCAAGCAAACCGCCGTTGCAGGACGGACATTATTACAGCGTGCTGGTAGACGGCTATGTGATGGTGAAAAAAACCACCGACAACACGATTACCCTGCCCGGCATCAATCAGGGTGAGCACAAAATTCGCGTGCTTATACGCGACGCCAGCGGCAAAACCCTCGCCAAAACCGGCAGCGTTATCGTCCACATGAAACGCCGGGGCACAGTATCCGGCGCCAATCAGCAAGTTGGCCCGCGTGACAGCCAAGGGCAAGCGATCAGACCCGGCCCGGTCAGCGCCAATTTCAAACCGGGACCAGTCGGTGTGCGTTTCAAACCCGGTCCCGCCTTACCCGCCTCCTCACAACCTCCTTCACCCTGACCAACAAGCCACTGCACCCATTATTTCCCGGCGCAGCATTTACATCTCGCACCATAATGGTGCACAATGCACAGATTCTTGCCTGAAATGAACAACGGCCAAATCTCGCTCCTGAACGGGTATTGGTAACCCGCTGTTTTTACAGCAAGCATTTTTTTCTTCCCTGCTGCAAAACTGGTTCAGTTTTTGCACGGTACAAGCAGGGTTTCGAGTGATGATGAAAACAGCTTCCAGCCACGCCAGCCAGTCGATTCTGGATAACCTGCATTCCACCGTGATGGTCATCGACCAGCAATTGTGTGTGCAGAGCCTGAATCCGTCAGGTGAAATGCTGTTTCATATCAGCGAGGCGCGCGCCTGCGGCCAGCACATCAACAAGCTGGTCATCAATGAGCATGAATTTTATGACCGGCTGGAGCGCAGTCTCGCCAGTAATCACCCGTACTCTGTATTCGACAGCGAACTGCTCACCCACACCGGCAAAATCATCGAAGTGGATTACATGGTGTCACCGCTGGATCAACTGGCGGAGCAATCCAGCCTGCTGCTGGAGTTCATTCCCAAAAACCGCAACAACCGCATCGCGCTGGAACAGGAATTGCTGAACCAGCAGGAAGCCAGCCGCAGCCTGTTGCGCGGGCTGGCGCATGAAATCAAGAATCCGCTGGGCGGTCTGCGCGGCGCAGCGCAATTATTGCAGCGTGAGCTTGAAACCGATGAAAACCGTGAGTTCACCCGCATCATCATTCGCGAAGCCGACCGCCTGCAGGGCCTGGTCGACCGCATGCTGGGGCCACGCACCATCCCCAACAAGACGCCACTTAACATTCACAAGGTGCTGGAGCATGTACGCCAACTGGTGGCCGCCGAAAATGAAACCATCACTATCGAAGCTGACTACGACCCCAGCCTGCCCGATATCAACGCCGACGAATCCATGCTGATTCAGGCGGTACTGAATGTGACGCGCAACGCCGTGGCGGCGGTGTCACACAATGATGGGCATATCCGCTTCAAGACCCGAACCGTGCGTAACCAGGCGATTGGCAATCACACTTGGGCGCTGGCGGCGCGCATCGATATTACCGATAACGGCGAAGGCATTCCGGAAGACATCAAACAAAAAATCTTTTTACCGATGATTACCGGCCGCGCCGACGGCACCGGCCTGGGACTGTCCATCGCGCAATCCCTCATCAATGAACACAAGGGCCTGATTGAATGCAGCAGCAAACCTGGCGAAACCACTTTTACCATCATCCTGCCGCTGGAGAACGGACATGACTGACGCATCGCATGTATGGATTATCGATGATGACGATTCCATCCGCTGGGT
>JALWPK010000219.1 GCA_026995045.1 Gammaproteobacteria bacterium
GCTAAAATGCGCCGCCAATGCGCTGCGCCGGTCGCGCAGCTGACTGTATTCAACTGGAGAACCCGATGAGCGACACCAAACACGCCAAACTGCTGATTCTTGGCTCCGGCCCCGCCGGTTACACCGCCGCGGTCTATGCCGCGCGCGCCAATCTCGACCCGGTGCTGATCACCGGCCTGGAAATGGGCGGTCAACTCACCACCACCACCGAGGTGGATAACTGGCCCGGCGACAACGAGGGCGTACAGGGCCCCGAGCTGATGCAGCGCATGCAGGCGCATGCCGAGCGCTTTGGCGCGGAAATCATTTTCGACCATATTCATACCGTCGATTTTGACAACAAGCCCTACACCCTCACCGGCGATTCCGGCGTCTACACCTGCGACGCGCTGATTATCGCCACCGGCGCCAGCGCCATGTATCTGGGACTGGAGTCGGAAGAAAAATTCAAGGGCAAGGGTGTATCCGCCTGCGCCACCTGCGACGGCTTTTTCTACAAGGGGCAGAAAGTCGCGGTCATCGGCGGCGGCAACACCGCGGTGGAAGAAGCGCTGTATCTGTCCAACATCGCTTCCGAAGTGGTGCTGGTGCACCGCCGCGACGCATTGCGTTCGGAAAAAATCCTGCAGGATCATTTGTTCGAAAAAGAAAAGAACGGCAATGTCACCATCGAGTGGAATCATGTGCTGGATGAGGTGCTGGGCGACGATAGCGGCGTGACCGGCATGCGCATCAAAAACGTGCAGGACGGCAGCACCAAGGAAATCGAACTGCAGGGCATTTTCATCGCCATCGGCCACAAACCCAACACCGCCATTTTTGACGGCAAACTGGAGATGAAAGACGGTTACATCAAGGTGAAAAGCGGCACTGAGGGCAACGCCACCGCCACCAGTGTACCCGGTGTGTTCGCCGCCGGCGATGTGATGGATCATGTTTACCGCCAGGCGGTCACTTCCGCCGGCACCGGCTGCATGGCGGCGCTGGATGCGGAGAAATACCTCGACGGACTGGAATAAACGCCTGTTTCATGCAGGCCGGCATTGCCAGCTCCATCAGTGACATCGACGCTGGCGCATGGAACGCGCTGGTCGCCTCCGACTACCCGTTTCTGCAACACGATTTTCTGCTGGCGCTGGAGCAGCACAACTGCCTCGAGCCCTGGGACTGGCAACCGGTTATCTTTCAGATACACGACCATGACGAGCTGGTCGGTGCCTGCGCCAGTTACATCAAAAACAACTCCTACGGCGAGTTTGTGTTCGACTGGGCCTGGGCCGAAGCCTATCAACGCAACGGCATCGACTACTACCCCAAGCTGGTCACCGCCATTCCCTTCACCCCGGCGCGCGGCCCGCGCTTGCTGGCGCGCCACAACGACGCGGGTATCAAGCAGCAATTGATTAAACTGATATTGTCGTTTTGTGAACAACAAAATCTGTCATCCTGCCATTTCCTTTTCTGTGAGCAGGACGATATGCAGGCGCTGCAACAACAGCAGTTGATGCCGCGATATGATTATCAATACCATTGGCATAATCAACACTATGCCGACTTTGATGAATTTCTGGCGGCGCTCAATTCAAAACGCCGCAAGAACATCCGCCGTGAACGCCGGCTGGTGAGCGATACAGGCATCCGCGTAGAGATACTGCCCGGTGACGCGCTGAATGAATCGCAATGGAAACAACTGTTCGACTTTTACCAAATCACTTTCATGCGCAAGTCCGGCACACCGACTTTCACGCTGGATTTTTTCCAGGCCATGTCACACCGCCTGCGCGCCGTGTTTGCTTATGAAGATAACCGTGCGGTGGCGGGCGCCATCTGTTATGAAGGCGGTGGGGTACTATATGGCCGCCACTGGGGTTGTTACGATCATTTTGATAACCTGCATTTTGAAGTGTGCTATTACCAGGGCATCGATTATTGCATTCAAAACCGGCTGCATACTTTTGAACCCGGCGCACAGGGCGAGCACAAAATCTGGCGCGGTTTTTTGCCGGTAAAAACCGAGTCCGCGCACTGGATCGCACATCCGCAGTTTCGCCAGGCCATTGCGGATTTTTTGCAACACGAGGAGCAGGCCATGCAACAATACGGTGAACAGCTAATGGATGCATCGCCCTATCGTAAAACGTGATGACTTAACCCACCATGTCTGACATCCCCATCATCTGGCTGCCGCCGGATTTCAGCGGCCCCTTCCCCGACCCCAAACTGGCGCTGGTCGAACCCAACGGCCTGCTCGCCGCCGGCGGCAACCTGGAACCTGACACCCTGCTGCATGCCTATCACAAGGGTATTTTTCCGTGGTACAGCCACAACCAGCCGATACTGTGGTGGGCGCCGAATCCACGCTGCGTGTTTTTTCCGGATGCGTTTCATGTGTCACGCAGTTTTCGCCGCACGCTGAACAAACAACCGTTTGATATTCGCCACAATACCGCCTTTCGACAGGTGATGCTGGAATGCGCGGCGCCGCGCAAGGATGAAAAAGGCACCTGGATTACCGACGACATGCTCGAAGCCTATTGCAGACTGCACGCGTTAGGACACGCGCATTCCATCGAATGCTGGCGGGAAGGAGAACTGGTCGGCGGCGTTTACGGCGTGTTAATGAACGGCGTGTTCTTCGGCGAGTCCATGTTCAGCCGGGAGAAAGACGCCTCCAAGGTGGCGCTGCATCATATCTGCACGCAAATGGATATCCGCCTGCTGGACGCGCAGGTGTATTCGCCGCATCTTGCAACCCTTGGCGCGCGTAATATTGACCGGGAGGATTTTCTGCGCCTGTTGCAGGGTGACGAGTTGAGCAGTCAATCCTGACGCTGACCTGTTTTGTATGAAATCGGTGTCGGGTAGCGATTGACCACCCAGTAAGTTGACAATACAAAGGTCAGCACCACGATCAGCTGAATCAGGTAAGACGAGCGCTGCTCGATCAGCCCTGACGACAGTGCGCTGAACGCCACCAGCAGGGAGAACTCGCTGCCCTGCCCCAGTCGAATGCCCAGCTCGCTTGCGTGGTCGCTGTTTTCTCCGATCGCCCTGAAACACCATTTGAACACCAGCGGCTTGCTGATAACAATGATGGCGGCGACCAGCAAACCCGACAGCATCAGATGTTGGGAGGCTATCAAATCAAACTTGGCGCCGATCGAGAAAAAGAACAGTATCAGAAAAAAATCACGCAGGGGTTTCATGTCTTCAGCAATAATCAGTGCGATTGGCACCGTTGCCAGACTGACCCCGGCAATGAATG
>JALWPK010000220.1 GCA_026995045.1 Gammaproteobacteria bacterium
TGCTTTAACGGCGACCATGACAGACGAAGTAGCCGACTTTGTTCATTGTTTTATTTTTGGTTAATCCGTTAACCGAAAAAGCTTTTTATTACCTATTGACATAGAGGCGGCTCATATGTGTTATGCGAATATGTCATTACCCCTTTCGAGGGCTCGTTTTATAAAAGACTCAAGGTTCATATTTTCATCTATATGGATATGATCTATCCTTACATCTAGATTTCCTAAGGCGTTTTTATAATCTTCCCAGGTCAATGGGCTTGAATCAAATGACTCAATCCCTCTTGCAAATGGAAATAGTTTGTTAACATATGCCTGAAGCTCAGCAAGACGATATAGATATGTGATGATATTCAATTTATCTGGATTAATAAAAGAAGGGTCATCAAACTGTTCAACAAACCCCCTTAACCTAGCGTCATGCACCTGCAACCTAATCAGTATTGTCGATAGATATTTACCTACATCAGCATCCGCATAGCGTATACACTGACGAAATACGTCTTTATAACTTTTGGGCAAATCAGGTGTTTCAAGATTTGGTTTATTCGTTTCGCTGGCCTCCCATGCCTTTGTGAATATGGAGGCGCTTTTTTTAAAATATGTGCACAATTCACTAAGAGCGGAAGGTAGAAATGCTTTTTCAGCAAGAAAGTTTCGCTCCCTCTGCTTATTTGCATTGTATCTTGCAATGTTGAATGCAGTAATACTTGAAACAAAAGCGAGCATACCAACATTCAAACTTTGCCACCTGTCCCAGACATCTTGAACATACACCCAGTCACCATCTCCTTTAACCCACGGAATAATAAACATTGATGCAAAATACAGTACAGAAAAAGGCAACCCAACATAATTTAGCAAATTAACCAGCGTGTCAGGCTTTAGGATTCCTAAGTGCTTCATTTTTTGTTTACTTCGCATAACGCCTGTAAGACGGACATATATCAGCCCGCATATCAATATAACAGAATCCTGATATTGCTTGGTAAGTCATTATATGCTTTCACATTACCCAATTCGCACCCCATTATCAACTGGCTCATATATGGGCGGTATTAATCTTTACCGCTATGTATGGTGCGCAGATAGAATGTTGTGGTGCCCACTGCCTCAATCCGGTACAGCACGCAAAAACCGTGAGATCAGCAGATAATGCATCGCGTTGCGCAGTTAACGGGCCAGTTTCCACCTTTTGCCAATATGCAATATGAATATCTAAGGCAAATGTATCAGGGCAAATGTTTCAAGACACTCGCAACCGATATCATCAAGGTCATTGGATCAATGGTGGATTCGCTGAACCCGTAGCGCAGATAAAACCGTCTGGCGTCGTCTGAAATGGCGTGCACCAGTATGCCTCGTACGCCAACGTTGTTTGCGACCTGGAGTGTGCGTAGCATGGCGTCTTTCAGCAGCGCTGATCCAATTCCTTGTGCTTGAGTCGTTTTGTCAACCGCGAGTCTGCCGAGGACTATGACGGGTATGGGTTCTGGCATGTTGCGTGAGAACGGTCCGCTCGCCATCTCACGTTCTACACTGCCTGTCGCCAGCGCATAATAACCAATGACCCTGTTTCGTTTGCAGACGACGAAGGTTTTGCTGGCGCCGTTGTTCTGGTTTTTAAGCGCGCGTTTTTTCAGCCATTCATCGAGTGTTGTGTTGCCACATTCGAAATCGTCGGTATGATGCTTGCTGGTCAGAAGCGCGGGCGGGGTTATTTCTCCCAAGGCGACGGTTCCTTCAGTAGTGCTTTCAGTTTGGTATTGTCCGCTATCGGCGCGGTAAGCGCTGCTTCGAATGCCTCGAAGTCTGCCTGCTTGAGCTGAAACAGGCGGCGATCCAGCAGAACATTTTCTGCTTCACGGCAGGCGACATCCAGAATAAACGCGCTTCTGTCCTTGTGCAGGACTTCAGCCGCTTTTGTCAGCAGCGCCTGCTGGGCGGGTTCTACGCGCATGTTGATGGGGGCGGTTTTGGCCATAGTGAGCACCCGTTTGTGTATCTAATGAATATACATTGTAGTGTATTTAATGGATATACGCAATCTAGGGGATGTATTGGCGCCTGGTTGTTGGGTTGTTCGCGGCTGAAGCCGCTCCTACGCAACAAGCTCTCCGCGCTCTCTGCGCCCTCTGTGGCATAAATATCATCCGTGTTCATCCAGAAACCGCGCTATCTGGAGATAATACTCCGGGTGGTGTGAAATGGTGACATGGCCTGTGCCGTCCAGCTTTTGCGCTGTCACCAGTCCTTTTTTGAAATATCGCAGCAGGTTGTCAGTGAACCGGCGTGGTACGATGCGATCGTGATCGGCGATCAGCACCAGGGTGCGGGCCTTGATGTGTTGCGCAAATTTCCAGGATTCAAACTTGTCTTTCAGTAACAGGCTGACGGGGACGCCGGGGTAGTTTTGTTCGGCGATGTGTTCGATGCTGTCGAACGGTGTGATTAACACGACTTTGTCGACTTCACGCTGGCTGGCGACATAGTTGGCGACGGCGGAGCCGAGGCTGCGGCCGATGACGGTGATGCTTTTGTGGTGCGGTTTGATGTCATCGTACAGGGCCAGCGCGTCCGCCAGCAGGTTTTGTTCCGTGGGTTCGCCTTCGCTGTCCCCGAAGCCTCTATAATGCACCAGATAAACGGTGTAATCGCTGAACAGTTTTTTCGCCACATCGATGGTGTAGGACAGTCGCTCGGCGTTGCCGCCGAAATACAGAATTGCCTTGTCCCTGCCGGGGTTAATGACCCAGCCGCGCAGGGTAACGCCGTCGTCACGCTTTAGGGTGTAGACGGTTTCGTTGCTGCTGATGTCATCTTTCATCGGGTGATAGATGAAGTCGCGTTGCAGAAAATACAGCGCGGCAATGTAGGTAACGTAGGCGATGACCAGCCAGCGCAACAGGGTCAGGCCGATGCGGCGGATGCGATCAGGCGGCATGAATTTTCCACAGCGGCGCGATTTCGAAATGCAGTTCAGCATGCGCCTGTTTCAGCGCATCCACCACCTGTTGCGGCGTGGGCGCGCGTGCGAAGATATAGCCGGGATACTGGTTGCCTTCGGGCAGGGGAATCAGTTCGTGGCCGTTGGGAATGACCATTTCCACTTTTTCCACAAACGGTATTTGTTGCGCGCGCAGCAAACCTTCAACACGTTTGAGTATGCCGGCTTTGGGAATCGGCAGCATCATCACGCCGCTTGCGCCTTCAGGCGTGTTGACTTGAGGTTGTTGCCCCATTGCCAGCTGGATGGTGAGCTGTTCCAGCGACTGGCCGTTGCCGGTATCCAGCGTGCGCGCGCAGTCGCCGCCGATGGTGCGTGAGGCGACTTCCAGTATCCAGGCGTCCTGCTCGTCGATGCGCAGTTCGGCATGCACCGGGCCGGTGTGAAGCTGAAACGCGTTGCAGGCCTGTTGCACGCGCTGTTCGATTTGTTGCTGTGTGCTTGCGTCCAGCGTCGACGGCGTGACATAAATGGTTTCTTCGAAACAGGGGCCGGTCAGCGGCTCGGGTTTGTCGAATATCGCCAGCGTGTGCAGCTTGCCGTTGTGCAGATAACCTTCAAACGCCACTTCGATGCCGTCGATATAGTCTTCCAGCAGCGCATGGCTGTTTTCAAACGCATTGTTGGATTCGTTCAGTATTGGCAGCAGGCGTTCGCAGGCGGCCAGCAGTTCAGCTTCGTTGTCGCAACGCATCACCCCGCGGCTGGCGGACAGGTGCACGGGCTTGATAACGCAGGGGTAGCGCGCGCCTTCGAGTTGCGCAGGCAGACTTTGCGCGAGGTTAAGCAAGCGATGCGCCGGCACCGGGCAGCCTGCTTGCGCCAGTTGCTTGCGCGCCACATCCTTGCGCCGCGTCGCCTGCGCCGCTTCGGGCGGGTTGTGTGGCAGGCCCAGCGCCTGCGCCGCTCTGGCGGCCAGTTCGACGGTGCTGTCGTCACTGCCGAGCACGCCGGCATAGGGGCGGTGTGCGGCATCATTCAGAATGGCCTGTAAGGCAGCGTCATGATCGTCGAGTTCGATATGCAGACCGGAGGCGACTTCGCTGATCAGTGAATGTTCGCCGCGCGAGGCGATGCGGCATTCAATACCGAGTTCCGTGCAGGCTTTTATGTAGGGTGCAATGCGGTAGCTGTTGGGCTGGGCGATGAGGAGGAAGCGGGGAGAGGGCATGTGAATGCTTCCGCAAATGAACGCAAATACACGCTAATGTTGCGTTCATGCCTGCGTGGCGTATTGGCAGGCGGATGTTAGCGTGATTGCTGCAAGAACGCTGTCATTGCGTTCATTTGCGGAAAGGTTGTTTAGTTTACCCGCAACCACCACCTGCCGCGCCACAGGCGCCGCATACGCCGGAGCCGCCGGTATTGGCGAAGACATTCTTGAACACAAAGCTGGCGTTGGCGCCCTGGGTCTGGTAGTCGATTTCCACGCCTTCCAGGTAAGACAGGGCAACGGCGTCAACGTGAACCTTGAGGCCGTCTTTTTCCCAGGTGGTGTCGAACTCGGTGGGCTGGTCGACGAAGGTCATGCCGTAGCTCATGCCACCGCAGCCGCCGCCGGAGACAAAAATACGCACGCCGTTGACGCCTTCTTCGCTTTCGGTCAGCGCCAGCAGTTGCTTGACGGCTTCGTCGGAAACCTTGATTTCGTCGGTGAGTTGTTTGTTGAACTGTGCTTCGGACATGATTTACCTCGTGTTGATGCCGGTGTTGATGAGCGATTGTATCAGAATCAGACCGCGCGAACAGGCTGAAATTCCATTAGCAATCATGCTGTTATTGAATGTCGTGGCGGTGCAGCAGGCGGTAGAAGGCGGGCGCCAGCAGCAGGCTGACCAGCATCGAAAAACTGAGGCCGCAGACAATCACGAAGGCCAGCGGTTGCAGCATTTCCGAACCTTCGCCCAGCCCGATGGCCAGCGGCAGCATGCCGAATACGGTGGTCAGCGTGGTCATCAGAATTGGCCGCAGGCGCAGACTGGCGGCGGTGGTGATGGCGTCGTCCAGCGGCAGCTCGCGGCGCTGGATTTCAATCTGCTCGACCAGCACGATGGCGTTGTTGACCACGATGCCCGCCAGCATAATCAGCCCCAGCCACACCGACATCGACAGCGGCATGTCCGCCAGCCACAGGCCGAGGCTGACGCCGGTGAGCGCAAACGGGATGCTGAGCAGAATCACCAGCGGGTTTTTCAGCGATTCGTACTGCACCGCCATCACCACCAGCACCAGAAAAATCGCCAGCGCCAGCAGCCAGCGCCCCTGGCGTTGTCCGCTTTGCAGGGTGTTGTCTGTGCCGGCGTCATATAGCGTATAGCCTTCTGGAAAATCAAAGTCTTGTAGCTTGTTTTTAATCTTTTTCATTATCTCTGAGACGGTGGCTCCCGCCGCTGCCGAGCCGCTGATTTCGACTATGCGTTGTTGCTGGTCGCGCTTGATGTCAGTGGGCGAGGCGGTGCGTTTGATGTCGGCGATTTCATGCAGGCGCACGGCCTCGCCATCGCTCAGCGCCACGATGAGATTGGCGAGCTGATCGGGCGATTGCATGGCGGAAGGCGGCTGCCGCAGGCGAATATCAATCTGCCGGTCGCCGTCGATGTAGTCCGAAATCACGCTGCCCTGCAAGGCGGTGCGCAGGGTCTCGCCCAGCGCCGCGCTGTCAACGCCAAGGTCGGCGGCGCGCTGACGGTTGATGGCGATGCTGATTTCTTCGTTGCGCTGCTCGTAGCTGTGGCTCAGGTTGCTGACGCCGGGGATGTCGCGGATGCGTTCGATGACTTCATCAGCCAGCGTGCTCAGGGTTTCGAGGTCATCGCCCTGAATGCGCAGGCTAAGCTCGTTGTCGCCGCTGCCCAGGCGCAGACCGCGCACGCCGCGCACCCACATGCTGACCTTGTAACCCGCCAGTTGCATGGCGTCGATTTTCTTGCGCATCTGCGCCACCCAGCGGCGGCTGTTGACGCCGCGATCAGATTGTTTGCGCAGCTGAATACGAATCGAGCTGAAATTGCTGCGTTCGAACGCCGAGCGGCCAAAAATGAAACCGCCGACCGTTGCAAACACGGATTCAACTTCGGGTTGTTGCAGCAGCAGGTTTTCCAGTTTTTCCACGGTCGCATCCATTTCATCCAAGTTGACGCCGACTTCACCACGAATTGACATCGATACATCGCCTTCGTCCATGTCCGGCAGGAAAGTGGTTTTGCTGTTGGCCAGCACCGTGATGGCGGCGACCAGCAGCAGACTGAAAGCGCCAATCCACAGCCAGGGGCGGCGCAATACGCGCCGGACAACAGACTGATACCTGACTTTAAGTATATTTAATAAGTTATTGTTAATAATAGGTTTTGATTCATCAGTGTCTTTCGGTTTGAGGCTGGCGCCCAGCGCCGGCGCCAGTATCAGCGCGACCACCAGCGCCGCCAGCATGGCCGAACTGATGGTGATAATCAGCTCCTGAAACAACAACCCGGTGAGGCCGCCGATGAACAGAAACGGCAGGATGGCGGCGAGGTTGGTGCCGGTGGAGGCCACAATCGGGCTGTTGACCTCGCTGGCGGCGAGCACCGCATTGTCTGCACTGGAGCCACTGTCGTGCTGGTGGCGGGTGATGTTTTCCAGCATCACAATGGTGCTGTCGATCAACAGGCCAAGTCCCAGCGCCAGCCCGCCCAGGGTCATCACGTTCAGCGTCAGCCCGGCGGCATCCATAATCGTAAACGTCACCAGGATGCCGATAGGAATAGCCGTGCCAATAATCAGCGTGCGCTTCACACTGCCAAGAAATACGTAAATAACCAGCATCGCGAGGAGTGCGCCGCTGAGAGCTGCCGTGGCGGCATTGCTGATGGCGTATCGCACGAAAGTGGACTGATCTCCCACTTTTTCGACTTGCACGTTATCGGGTATCAAGCCCTGTTGCCTGAGATTGGCGAGGCGGTGCTCCACTTCACTGGCGACGGCGACAGTGTTGGCCTGCGGCAGTTTCTGAATCGAAATCTTGATGCCGGGCAGGGTGTTGAGGCGCACGCGCAGGCGTTCATCCGTGTGGCCATCGCGGATTTCCGCGATATCCTGCAGCTGCACCGCAGCGGTGATGTCGCTCTCGCCAGCGGGCAAAATCGCAAGCTGGCGCAGTTCGTCAATCGTGCGCAGGCGGTCGCGTGTGCGCGTGCTGATTTCCTGCTGTGCGCTGACCAGCCGGCCCCCGGCCGCATCGGCATTATTGTTCTGGATGATTTTTGCCAGCGCATCGATTGTCAGGCCAAGGCTGGCCAGTTTTTCCTGATCCGGGATAACCTGAATTTCACGCTCGGCGCCGCCGCCGACTTCTACCGAAGCGACACCCGGCAGGTTGATAAACCATTTGGCAAAAGTATCGTCCGCCCAGCTTCGCAGTTCGGCGGCATTCATTTCATACGAGCTGATCACCAGCTCCATCACCGGCAGTTGCGACGGGTCGGGCTTGTAGATGATGGGCGGTTCGATGGTGGTGGGCAGAAACCGTTTGGCGCGGTCGAGCCGGGTGCTGGCGTCGCGCAGCGCCTGGTCGATATCGGTTCCGTAGGGAAAGCTCAAATCCACCGCGCTGCGGCCTTCGCGGGTGGTGGACTGCACTTCAGTCGCGCCTTCGGTAATCGCCAGTTGTTCTTCCAGTTGCCGGGTGATTTTGTCTTCCATGATTTCCGCCGGCACGCCGGGGTCGAGCACGCGCACGCGTATGTCGGGATAAATAATGTGCGGCAACAAGTCGATGCTGAGGCGTTGCAGTGAAAACAGGCCGATCACCACCACCGTCAGCGTCAGCATGATGACGCCTATCGGGTGTTGAATCGACCAGGCGGCCAGCCCACCGCCATGAAAACGCTGCTTCATGTTACGGATTGGCCGCCGCCGGTTCGACAACTTTCACCGATTTGCCTTCGCGCAGGCCGATGGAGCCTTTCACCACCACGCGGCTTTGCGCAGTGAGTCCGTCGGTGACGGCAATCATGTCGCCGTATTGCTGGCCGGTTTCGATGCGGGTTTTGTGCGCCTTGTTATCGTGGTCGACAGTGTAGACAAACGCACCCTGTGAATCGTGATGCAGGCTGTTGGCGGGAATCACCAGCCGGTCTGCCGACTGTGTGTAGAATTCGGCAATCGCCAGTTGCCCGGCGCGCACGCCGTATGGCTGCGGTAACAGCTCCACTTCGAGGCTTCCCTTGCGGGTGGCGGCGTCAATCGCGGGATAGATGCGCGTGATGCTGGCGTCAAAACGGTTATCGCCCAATGCCGGAATGCGAACGCTGACATGGTCGCCAACCGCCAGCCAGGGAATCCATTGCCCGGCGACGCTGATTTTCAGGTACAGCGAGTCCGGGTCAATCAGGGTGAGCGCGTGGGTGTTGGCTGGCAGCACATCGCCAGCCTCAACCAGCCGCTCGGTGACAATGCCGTCAAACGGCGCTTTCAGTGTGGCGCGCTGCAAGCGCGTGCGTTGCAGTTTTTCTTCCGCGCGCGCCATCAACAACGCGGTGCGGGCGCGGGCGATTTCTTCATCCGAGGCCAGCTGTTTGGGTTTGAGCTTGTTGAGCCGGTCGAAATCAGACTGCGCCTGCAATGTCTGCGCGCGGGCTTTTTCCAACGCCACCTGAATCAGGCTGTCATCCAGTTGCAGCAACACCTCGCCTTGTTTGACCGCATCTCCCGGGTTAACCGAAAGCTTCGTCACCCGCGCGCCGATTTCATTGCTGATGCGCGCAATCCGCCGCGCCTGCAAACTGTTGCTGCTGGTCAGTTGCGTGCGCACCGCTTGTATTTCAGCTGGCGCCAGCTCGACCAGGTGATCGGTTTTGCCGTGGCGCCGGGAAGCGGGGGTTTCACTGTCGCATGCGTTGAGCAAACCACCTGTCAACAATACGGTGACAAGAATAAGCGGGCGGATAAACATGGTGCGATTATATCGTGTTTTGATTATTTGATTTGCCACAGAGGACACAGAGAGCACGGAGGTTTTTTTGTGTCATTTCGACCACATGGAGAAATCTCACAGGGCGCGGCTTGCGGGGCAGATCCCTCGGCTACGCTCGGGATGACTGAACTGAATACTGGCCCATGTTCGTAGGAGTGGCTTCAGCCACGAATCGGACCCCCACAAACACTGTGCTATCTGAAATCGTGTTTTCGCGGCTGAAGCCACTCCTACAAACTCTTGGCGCTCTCTGTGTCCTCTGTGGCAAACCAAATATCAAAACAAGATATAATCCGCCCCCATGGTTCCACGTCCCACAGAAGCGCCGCATTCCAACCGCAAGGATTTGCAAAATCTGAAACGCCTGTTTCCCTACATCTGGGAATTCAAGGGCAGGGTGATGATTGCGCTGCTGAGTCTGGTGCTGTCGAAAATGGCGATTGTCGGCATGCCGCTGGTGCTGAAACAGATTGTGGATGCGCTGGATGCGAGCAAGCTGCCGGCCGGGCAGACGCTGGTGCTGCCGCTTGGTTTGTTGCTGGCCTATGGCGCCTTGCGCATGACCAGCAGCCTGTTCAACGAGCTGCGCGATGCGGTGTTTGCGCGCGTGCGTTATCACGCCATGCGCACTATTTCCAAACGCGTGCTCAGTCATCTGTTTTCACTGTCGCTGTCGTATCATCTCGACCGCAAGACCGGCGGCATTACCCGCGATCTGGAGCGCGGCACCAACTCGCTGAGTTCGATACTGAACTATCTGGTGTTCAACATTATCCCGACCGCCGCCGAGTTCACCTTTGTTGCGGTGATTCTGCTCAGTCAGTACGAGCCGCGTTTCACCATTGTGACCTTTGTGACGGTGGCGGCCTATATCGCCTTCACGCTGGCGGTGACCAACTGGCGCATGCATTTTCGCCACACCATGAACAAGCTGGAATCGCAGGCCAACAGTTTTGCGGTGGATGGCATGCTCAATTACGAAACAGTGAAATATTTCACCAACGAAAAATACGAAATCGAAAACTACGACCAAACGCTGGATGACTGGGAGCGGGCGGCGGTGAAAAGCCAGAACTCGATGTCGCTGCTCAACTTTGGCCAGGGCGCGGTGATTGCGGTCGGCGTGACCTTTATGATGGTGTACGCGGCGCAGGGTGTGGTCGCCGGCAACATGACGCTGGGCGACCTGGTGCTGGTCAATACCATGATGCTGCAACTGTTTCTGCCGCTGAATTTTCTCGGCATTATCTATCGCGCGCTCAAATATGCGCTGGCCGATATGGACATGATGATCAAGCTGCTCGACACCAAACGCACGATTGAAGATGCGCCGGACGCCAAACCGCTGACGGTGACCGAAGCGCGGGTGGAGTTTGAAAACGTATCGTTCAGCTACAACGAAAACCGTCAGATACTGCACGAGGTGTCGTTTGAAATTCCGCCCGGGCACAAGGTTGCCGTGGTGGGGCCGTCCGGGGCAGGCAAATCGACGCTGGCGCGTTTGTTGTTCCGCTTTTATGACCCGACAACAGGTTGCATCCGCATTGATGGGCAGGATATCCGCCAGGTCACCCAGGACAGTCTGCGGCGCAATATCGGCATCGTGCCGCAGGATACGGTGCTGTTCAATCACAGCATCGAGTACAACATCCGCTATGCCCGACTCGACGCCACGCACGAGGAAATCGTGCAGGCGGCGAAACTGGCCAACATACACGATTTTATCGACAGCCTGCCCGACAAATACGATACCATTGTCGGTGAACGCGGGCTGAAACTGTCCGGTGGTGAGAAACAGCGCATCGCCATCGCACGGGTGATTCTTAAAAATCCGAAAATACTGGTGTTCGATGAAGCCACCTCCTCACTGGATTCGCATTCGGAAAAACAGATTCTGCAATCGCTCAAACAGGTGGCTGAACAACACACCACGCTGGTGATTGCGCATCGTTTGTCGACCATTGTCGACGCCGATAATATTATTGTGCTGGAGCAGGGGCGCATTGTTGAACAGGGCGCGCATCAGCAACTGCTGGAGCAGCAGGGTTTGTATGCGCATTTATGGCAGCTGCAACAGCAGCAGAAACGCGAACAGGACGCGCTGCGTGAGGCGGTTTGATGCTCCTGTGATTTGATAACGTTTTACAGAGATTACTATTTTGCCAAATCTGAAACATTTGCTTGATAACAACCGCGAATGGGCGGACGCCATCAAACGCGAACAGCCGGATTTTTTCACCCAGCTGTCGATGCAGCAGTCGCCGGAATACCTGTGGATTGGCTGTTCCGACAGTCGTGTGCCGGCCAACCAGATTACAGGGCTCAAGCCCGGCGAGGTGTTTGTGCACCGCAATATCGCCAATGTGGTGGTGTACACCGACCTTAACTGTCTGTCCGTCATCCAGTTTGCGGTGGAAGTTATCAAGGTCAAACATATTATTGTCTGCGGCCATTACGGTTGTGGCGGCGTGCAGGCGGCGCTGGAAAATCATGAGCATGGCTTAATTGATAACTGGCTGCGCCACATCAAGGATGTGATTCGTTTTCACAAAAGCGAATTTGATGGACTGGAACACCACGACAAACTGGATTTGCTGTGTGAACTGAATGTGCGCGAGCAGGTGAAGAATGTCGCTCACACCACCATCGTGCAGGACGCCTGGAAGCAGGGCAATGAACTGTCGGTGCACGGCTGGATTTACAGCATCGAAAACGGCATCCTGAAAGATCTGGATACCAGCGTTTCTTCAATCGATGAGGCTGCAACCCTGTAATACGGTACAATTCCCCACTTCAACTAGCTAACAAACGAAAAAGCCATGTCTGATTTTCCTCCCTGTCCCGAATGCGGTTCCAAATACAGCTATATGGATGGCGCCCTGCTGATGTGTCCTGAATGCGGCCATGAATGGTCAGCTGACGCCACAGATGAAGCTGAAGACGAAGCGGTGGTCAGGGACAGCAATGGCAATGTGCTGCAGGATGGCGACACCGTCACCGTCATCAAGGATTTGAAGGTGAAGGGTTCATCGGCCGTGGTCAAGGTGGGCACGCGGGTGAAGAATATTCGTCTGGTGGAAGGCGACCACGATATCGATTGCAAAATTGACGGCATCGGCGCGATGAAACTGAAATCACAGTTTGTCAAAAAAGCCTGAGCGCCTGCTCGCCAACCCGGCCTTGTCAGTCAGACGGGATTCCCCTATTATCAGAATAATGAATGACCCGACTTTTGAGGAGTATTGCCATGTCTGCGGATAATCTCACCCTGGCGGCGTTGATCATTGTGGTTGTGATGATTCTCGTGGTGATACTGCTCAACCGCAGCCGCTCGGAAACGAACAGGCAGATGCGAAAAATGGCCAGGCAGATGGCGCTGATTCAGACCAATGAAAAAGCCCGCGCTGTCTGTCAGAAAATTCGCAACCAGCATCCTGAGTTGTGCGCCGGTATTGATTTCACACTCAAGGAATCCGGGGATGAAGTGCACATAGATGAATGGAATTGCAACAAGCCCAGGCCGACCCTGTAGGTTTTTTGCCCGGCGCCGGACTGCGGTTACCCATTTGATGTAAAAAGCATTGACTGCGCCTGGGGGGAAAGGACTTGCTGCATTAATGGCCATCTGTTTCGTACTGTTTGTGCGGCAAGATGATGCTGAATTTTGTTCCGAAAAGGATAACGGTTATGGACGATAACAATCAAAGCGAACCCGCGAATGATACCGTCGTAACACAGGGTAGCGATGAGCCCAGGCGCCGGATACAGGATCGTGTCATGCCGAAAGATCCGGTACACAAGCTGAATCTGGATCGCAGAGTCAAAAACAGCGATCGCCGCAAAAACAGTGATCCCAATTACAGTGGCCTCTCGCGCCGCTACACCATCGATCGCCGGGTTAATGTCAGAGACCGTCGCCAGGCCGGCTAGTCAGCCCCTCCCGCCGGTAATGCGCCGCCTGCAGCATTTGCGCGTTATAATTCACCCATGTCACTGTCCCTTCGAGCGGATTCTGGCGCGAGCGCTGACGCATCCGCGATTATTCTCACCACACTGAACGCGCGCTACATGCACGCCGCGTTCGGCTTGCGTTATTTGTACGCCAACCTGGGCGAATTGCGTTCACAGGCCAGCATTCAGGAATTCACCATCCAGCAACGTCCGATTGATATTGCTGAAAAACTGCTGGCGCGGCAGCCGTGCATTATCGGTTTTGGCGTATATATCTGGAATGTGGCGGAAATCAGCCAGACCGTTGCGTTGATCAGGCAGGTGTCGCCTGACACTGTCATCGTACTGGGTGGCCCCGAAGTCAGCCATTATCCGGATGCGCCGGAAGTGTGTGAACAGGCCGACTATGTGATTGCCGGCGCCGCCGAAAAAACTTTCCGTGAACTGTGCCAGCGCCTGCTGGCGGGCGAACGGCCGGCGCAGCGTTATATCAACAGCGAACCGGTCGCGCTGGATGAGCTGGCCTTGCCATACGATTTCTATAACGATGAAGATATCCGCAACCGTCTGGTTTATGTGGAAGCCTCGCGCGGTTGTCCGTACAAATGCGAGTTTTGCCTGTCGTCGCTGGACAAGACCGCCAAACCGTTCGCATTGCAGCGTTTTTTGCGCGAAATGGAGCGGCTGCATCAGCGTGGCGTGCGCAATTTCAAGTTTATCGACCGCACCTTTAACCTCAAGGTGAGCAGCAGCATCGCCATACTTGAATTTTTTCTTGAGCGCATCAGCGACGACCTGTATCTGCATTTTGAGGTGATTCCCGACAACCTGCCGGACAAACTGAAACAGGTGATACAGCAGTTTCCGAAGCATACCCTGCAATTTGAAATCGGCGTGCAGACTTTCGATGAGAACATTCAGGCGCTGATCAGTCGCCGGCAGAACAACGACAAAACCTGCGCCAACCTGAAATGGCTGCGCCAGCACACACAAGTGTATATCCACGCCGACCTGATATTCGGCCTGCCTGCGGATACGCTGGAAAACTTTGCCCGAAGTTTCGACAAACTGGTGGCGTTGCGCCCGCATGAAATCCAGCTGGGCATACTCAAGCGGCTGCGCGGCGCGCCGCTGAATCGCCATACCGATACATATCGCATGCGTTACAACCCGCAGCCGCCATACAATATCCTGAGCACACGGGATATTGATTTCGCCACCATGCAGCGCGTCAACCGCTTTGCGCGATACTGGGACATGATTGCCAACTCCGGGCGCTTTCAGCACACGCTGCCATTGATTCTGGCGGATTCGCCGTTTCAGCATTTCCTGCAATTCAGCGACGCCCTGTATCAGCGCTGCGGCAGCACCTGGAAAATCGCCTTGCGCCGCTTGTTCGCCCTGAGCTGGCAAATCCTGCAACAACGCGGCGACATGGATGCAAATTTGCTATTGGAAGCCTTGCGGCGGGATTATCAGCGCAGCGGTGAAAAAGCCGCGTTTGAAAGTCTTTTGCAGCCACCGCAACAACCACCGCGAAGCGGTGTCGCCAACAAGCGTCAGCTCAAGGCGCTGAACGCATGACAAGGCAGGCGCAGCTGGATCACAGCGCGCATCAGGCGGATGCGGCGCGGTTGCCGCTGTGTATTGTGGCGCACGATCTGGCCTCGCCGGAGAATGTTGGCGGCCTGTTCCGGCTGGCGGATGCGTTGGCGGTGGAAAAGCTGTATCTGTGCGGTGAAACCCCATGTCCGCCAAACCGGCGCATACACAAGGTTTCGCGCGCGACGGTGGACGCCGTCGCCTGGCAAAAAGTGGAACAGCCCGTTGCCTTGCTGCAACAGCTAAGGCAGGCGGGTTACCGCATCATCAGCCTGGAACTGACTTCGGCGAGTGTGGATCTGGCCGAGCTGACGTTACAGGCAAATGACAAGGTCTGCCTGATCGTCGGCGCGGAAAAACATGGCGTGGCGCAGGAGTTGCTCGATGCTTCTGACTGCTGCGCGCACATTCCCATGCGCGGGCGCAATTCATCCATGAATGTCGCCATGGCCTGCGCCATCGCCGCTTATGAAATCACACAGCAAATGATCAAAGCTGTTTAACGGTTTCCAGTATCGCCTCGGCGTGTCCGTTCGGGTCGACGCCGTATTGCGCTTCAACCAGCACGCCGTTTTTGTCAATCACAAAGGTGGAACGCACGATGCCCATTTTTTTCACGCCGTTCTTTTCCTTTTCCCGCCACACATCATAGGCTTCGCAGACTTCGCCGCTGGTGTCGGCCAGCAGCTCAACCTTGAGGCCGTATTTGTCGATAAACGCCATGTGGCTGTCGCAACTGTCCTTGCTGACGCCGATTATGACCGTGTCCAGCTTGCTGAACTCGTTCGCCAGCCGGGTGAAATCATTGGCTTCAATGGTGCAGCCGGGCGTGTCATCTTTCGGATAAAAGTACAGGATGACATTTTTTGAACCGAGATAATCCGACAACGAGACTACCTGGTTATTGTGATCGACTGATTTGAAATGGGGTGCTTTCTGGCCTGTTTGCAACATGGTATTTCCTGTAGTGGGCAATCCGGGTATTATCCATGCAAAAGGATGCAAATCCACACAATAATACAAGGGTTGTAACATGTCAGACGAAGAAGCCAGTTTTGACCAGCAGGCGCTCGATTATCACGAGCATCCCAAACCCGGCAAGCTGGAAATCATACCCACCAAGGAACTGGCGACACAGAACGACCTGGCGCTGGCGTACTCGCCGGGCGTCGCCGCCACCTGCAACGCCATCGTCGAAAACGAAGCCAACGCCACGCGTTTTACCACCCGCGCCAATCTGGTGGGGGTGATTACCAATGGCACCGCCGTGCTCGGTCTGGGCAACATCGGACCACTGGCGTCCAAGCCGGTGATGGAAGGCAAGGCGGTGTTGTTCAAAAAATTTTCCGGCGTCGATGTGTTCGACATTGAAATCAACCAGCCGGATGTCGACAAGTTCATCGACACCGTGGCCGCGCTGGAGCCCACCTTCGGCGGCATCAACCTGGAAGACATCCGCGCGCCGGAATGTTTTGTGGTGGAGCAACGCCTGCGCGAGCGCATGAACATTCCGGTGTTTCATGATGACCAGCACGGCACCGCGATTATCGTGGCCGCCGCCGCGATCAGTGCGCTGAAAGTGGTGAACAAAAAGATTGAAGACGTGCGAATGGTCACCTCCGGCGCCGGCGCGGCCGCGCTGGCCTGTCTGAACCAGCTGATCAGCGCAGGGCTGCGGCGTGAAAACATTATTGTCACCGATCGCAAGGGTGTGGTGCACAAAGGCCGATTGGACGAACTCGACCCCTGGAAGGCGGCGTTCGCTGTCGACACCGGTTTGCGCACGCTGGATGAAGCGATAGCTGGCGCCGATATTTTTCTTGGTCTGTCTGCGCCTGGTGTGCTCAAGCAGACGATGGTGCAAAAGATGGCCGAGCGCCCCATTATCATGGCGCTGGCCAATCCGGATCCGGAAATCCTGCCGGAGGAGGTCAAGGCGGTGCGCGATGACGCCATCATCTGCACCGGGCGTTCGGACTATCCCAACCAGGTCAACAATGTGTTGTGTTTTCCCTACATTTTCCGAGGCGCGCTGGACGTGGGCGCCACCGCCATCACCGAGGAAATGAAACTGGCCTGCGTGCACGCCCTGTCGGAACTGGCGCAGCAGGAAGTCTCCGACCGCGTGCTCAGCGCCTATGGCGGCAAGCCCGACAAGTTCGGCCCGGAATACCTGATTCCGAAACCGTTTGACCCGCGTTTGATTGTGGAACTGTCGCTGGCGGTGGCGAAAGCGGCGATGGACAGCGGCGTCGCCACCCGCCCGATTGCCGACCTGTACGCCTATCGAGAAAAGCTGCAGGATTTTGTTTATCGATCCGGCATGTTCATGCGCCCGGTATTCGAGCGCGCAAGGGGCAGCAACAAAAAACTGGTGTACGCCGAAGGCGAGGAAGTACGGGTATTGCAGGCGGCGCAGCAGGTGGTCGACAACGAACTGGCGCGTCCGGTGTTGATTGGCAATCGTCAGGTGATTGAAGACGCCATCAACCAGCTGGGTTTGCGCATACGCAATGGGCAAGAGATTGACATCATCGATCCGCATGATAACCCGGAGTTTGACAAGCACTGGCGTCTGTATCACCAACTGATGGGGCGCAGCGGCATCACCCCGAATGGCGCCAAATACATGGTGCGCGCGCACAATTCCATTCTCGCGGCGCTGCTGGTGAAAAGCGGCGACGCCGACGCCATGCTGTGTGGCGTGATTGGCGGCTTTCGCCGCGGGCTGGATAACATCATGGATATCATTGGCAAGGCGGACAACGTTCGCAATGCGTCAACGCTGGTCGCCCATTTGCTGCCACAACAAACCCTGTTTATCTGTGATGCTCATGTTACTCCGTATCCGGATGAACACGAACTGGTGGAAATGACGCTACTGGCGTCACGTGAAATTGAGGGTTTTGGCATGACGCCAAAAGCCGCCTTGCTGTCGCATTCCAATTTTGGCGCATCGTCGCATGCCTCCGCCAAAACCGTTCAACGGGCGGTGCAAATGCTGCACGACAAAGCGCCGAAACTGGAAGTGGAGGGCGAGATGCACGCCGATGCCGCGCTCAACGAAAAAATCCGCAATCGTTTGTTCCCCGATTCCAGACTCCGGGGCAGCGCCAATCTGTTGGTGATGCCCAATGCCGACGCCGCCAACATCGCGGTCAATTTGCTAAAAACGCTGGGTGGCGGGGTGACCGTGGGGCCGGTTCTGATGGGCATGGCGCGCTCGGCGCATGTGGTGGCGCAGTCAACCACGGTAAGAAGCCTTGTTAACATGAGCGCGGTGGCGGTTGAACATGCAATCCGCATGGACAGGCTGTAAGCAGGAAAAAGCCTGCTGGCGATCCGCCATATTGAAGCCGCGCCGCCGCCGAAGCAGTTTGACAGGCTGGGTTTAGTTAGCTATAGAGCGATTTTGCGTCGCTGCTGGATTGCTGTTTCCGGTGCACCGGAACCTTGGCGTCCGGATCGACCAGTTCCTTGCTCCAGTCAACGCCGACAGGCGTGAACATGGCGCCGAGGAAAATACCCAGCCCGAACAGCAGGCCGGCAAGCGAGAAAGTTTTCAACATCGTCATAATAATTCCCGTTTCAACTCAATTTTCACGATTGCTGCATCGCTGCCAGTATCGTTGTCAGCATAGTTGTCAACAACGAAGCAATCGTTGTGCCAGCGGCGTTAAAGCTACTGGATTCAGGGTCTTATCATCCTTGCTCGCTGGCAGTATATGAGGAACTGTCAATCAGGTCGACAGTTGTTTCATGACAATTTGGCGTAAAAACAGGGGGTGGTTGGCCGATTCAGTGTTTTTGCTCGTAAACCGCCATGATGCATTGCAGTTCACGCAGCACGATTAGTTGCTCGTCTGCACTGAGGGGCTGCGTCAGTCTGTCGGTTTTGCCCTGTTGCAGGGCGTCAATGCAGTGATTGACTTCAGCGCACCCCCGTTCGCAAATAGTGTCGACGATGGATTGCAGGTGATCAGGCAGGACGGAATTCATATGAGGCGGCCAGCAGCGGTATTCTGGCTCAGCTTGTTTCGATGTGACCGGATTCTACCAGATATTGCTGCGAGCGCATTTCCAGCAGCCGGCTGCGGGTGCGGCGAAAGGCGAAATCCAGCATTTTACCCTGGTACAGCTGATCGATTTCGGCTTCGGCGCTGATGATCAGGGTGACGCGTTTGTCATAGAGTTCGTCAATCAGGTAAATGAAGCGGCGCGCGCGGTCGTCCATGTCTTCGGTCATTATCGGTACATTGGATAACATCACGGTGCGAAACTGTTCCGTAATCTCGATGTAGTCCGGTGTGGCGCGCGGGGTGTTGCACAACACGTCAAATTCAAACCACACCAGCCGGTCGCTGAGCGCCACGGTGGGGATATCGCGCCGCTGGATGCGGATGGAGTGGCCGAACACAATCTGCGATGTCGCCAGTGCGCGAAATTGCTGCTGCATGCGCTCATGGGTGTGTGCGTCGATTGGCGTGTGGTAGACATGCGATTGCTGCAACAGCGCAACGCGATGATCCACCGGGCTGTTGAGGTGCACGACTTCGGTGTGTTGCTTGATGAGTTCAATCGCCGGCAAAAAACGCTCGCGTTGCAGGCCGTTCAGGTACAGGTCGTCCGGTACGCGGTTGGAGGTGGCGACCAGCGCCACGCGTTGCCGGAACAGGGCGTCGAGCAATCCATACAGCAGCATGGCGTCGGTGATGTTGGTGACGATGAATTCGTCCAGGCAAATCACCCGGTAGCGGCTGGCGTAATCACGCGCCAGATGTTGCAGCGGATTTTTGCCGGGCCGGTTTTTCGCGTTGTCATGCTGCAGCGCGGTCAGTTTGCTGTGCACATCCAGCATGAAATGATGAAAATGCATGCGGGTTTTGTGCTCGAACGGCAACGCTTCAACAAACAGATTCATCAAAAAGGTTTTGCCGCGGCCGACGCCGCCCCACAGATATATGCCTTTCGGCGCGGGCGGCGCGCCCAGCAACCGGTGTTTCAGCCGCGCCAGCAAGCCGGGGCGCTGCTGCACATCGGCAACCAGCTCCTGATACAGCCGCTGCAAAGCGTCAACCGCCTGCAGCTGCGCCGGATCCTCGTTCAGCTGTTGTTGCTGAATGGCGCGGTGATAGATTTCGGTGAATGAGCGGGTCGGCATAGGGCATTGATAATCAGTTATCTACATAATATAGTCAAAGTAATGTTTGATATTGGGATGAACCCGCTCATCATCCGGTGATTTACATAAAGTCACACAAGAAAACGCCCGTTTGCGGATTGTTTGATTGTGGCAACTGCCGAATATTGTTACCATTAGCGCATCCTGAGCGCCGGCTGTTTTACACGGCATCTGACCGACAATTGATTCATTGAGAGACTTTCATCGCACATGACGCGATACATTTTCATTACCGGTGGTGTTGTATCTTCATTAGGTAAGGGTATCGCTTCCGCTTCTATCGGCGCCATTCTCGAAAGCCGCGGGCTGACTGTCCGCATGATGAAACTCGACCCCTACATCAATGTCGACCCCGGCACCATGAGCCCGTTCCAGCACGGCGAGGTGTTTGTCACCGAAGACGGCGCCGAAACCGACCTTGATCTGGGCCATTACGAACGCTTTGTCAGCACCAAAACCCGCAAGTCCAGCAATTTCACCACCGGCAAGATTTACGAAGAAGTGATTCGCAAGGAGCGCCGCGGCGAATACCTGGGCGGCACGGTGCAGGTGATTCCGCACATCACTGATGAAATCAAGCGCTGCATCAAGTACGGCGCCGAAGGCGCGGATATCGCCATGGTCGAAATCGGCGGCACCGTGGGTGACATCGAATCGCTGCCGTTCATGGAAGCGATTCGTCAGATGGGCGTGGAAATGGGGCACGAACACGCCATGTTCATTCATCTCACCCTGGTGCCCTACATTCCCACCGCCGGTGAAATCAAGACCAAGCCGACCCAGCACTCAGTGAAAGAATTGCGCTCGATCGGCATCCAGCCCGATATCCTGCTGTGCCGCTCCGAACAACTGATTCCGGAAGAAGAGCGCCGAAAAATCGCGCTGTTTACCAATGTCGAGCAGAACGCGGTGATTTCCGCGCGCGACCTCGACAATATCTACAAGATTCCGCTGTGGCTGCACGAGCAGGGCGTGGACGACATTATCACCCGCAAGTTCCACCTCGACACCCCGCCGGCCAATCTGGCCGACTGGCAGCGTGTGGTCGATGTGATGGCCAATCCTGATTTTGAAGTCACCATTGGCATGGTGGGCAAATATGTCGATCTCACCGAATCCTACAAGTCGCTGAATGAGGCGCTGTCGCACGCCGGGGTGCAGAACCGCGCCCGCGTCAACATTCGCTACATCGATTCGGTGACGCTGGAATGTGGCGATTATCACGCGCTCGCCGACCTCGACGCGATTCTGGTGCCGGGCGGTTTCGGCGACCGCGGCGTCGAAGGCAAGATTGCCGCGGTGCGCTATGCGCGCGAGAACCGCATTCCCTATCTCGGCATCTGCCTCGGCATGCAGGTGGCGGTGATTGAATTTGCGCGTCATGTCGCCGGGCTGGAAAACGCGCACAGCAGCGAGTTCGACAAAAACACGCCACATCCGGTGATCGCGCTGATTACCGAATGGATGAGCGAAGACGGCACCCTGGAGCAGCGCAGCGAGGACTCCGACCTCGGCGGCACCATGCGTCTTGGCGGCCAGAGCTGCCACATTGAGCCGGGCACGCTGGCGCACAGCGCCTATGGCGCCGATACCGTAATCGAGCGTCACCGCCACCGCTATGAATTCAACAACCAGTACCGTGAGCAACTGGAAGCCGCCGGGCTGGTCATCAGCGGTAAGTCCGCCGACGGCAATCTGGTGGAAATGGTCGAACTCGATCAGAACAGCGCCAACAAGCACCCGTGGTTTCTCGCCTGCCAGTTCCACCCGGAATTCACCTCCACCCCGCGTGAAGGCCACCCGCTGTTCACCGATTACATTCGCGCCGCCCTGCAACACAAGCAGGCGCGCACCGGCGAGGTAGCCGCTTGATGAAACTGTGTGATTTCGAGGTTGGTCTCGACCAGCCTCTGTTCCTGATTGCCGGGCCCTGTGTGATTGAAAGCGAGGTGCTGGCGCTGGAAACCGCCGCCGAGCTGAAAGCCATTTGCGACAAGCTGGGCGTGAACTTTATTTACAAGTCATCGTATGACAAGGCCAACCGCTCCTCTGGCGACAGCTTTCGCGGCCCGGGCATTGAAGAAGGGCTGCGCATATTGCAAAAAGTCAAAGATGAAGTCGGTGCACCGGTGCTTACCGATGTGCACGAAGACACGCCGATTGATGAGGTGGCTGATGTCGTCGATGTGCTGCAAACCCCGGCGTTTCTGTGCCGCCAGACCAATTTTATCCTGCGCGTGTGCAGCGCGGGCAAACCGGTGAACATCAAGAAAGGCCAGTTTTTGGCGCCGTGGGACATGAAAAACGTGGTCGACAAGGCTCGCTCTACCGGCAATCAGCAAATCATGGTGTGCGAGCGCGGCGTGTCATTTGGTTACAACAATCTGGTGTCCGACATGCGTTCGCTGGCGGTGATGCGCGACACCGGCTGCCCGGTGGTGTTCGACGCCACCCACTCGGTACAACTGCCAGGCGGGCAGGGCGCTTCTTCCGGCGGCCAGCGTGAACACGTGCCGGTGCTGGCGCGCGCCGCGGTTGCCGCCGGCGTATCCGGCGTATTCATGGAAACCCATCCCGACCCGGCACAAGCCAAAAGCGATGGCCCCAACGCCTGGCCGCTGGATAAAATGCAGTCCCTGCTGCAAACCCTGAAAACGCTGGATGAAACCGTCAAGGCCACCGCGTTTGAAGAAATGCATTTATAGTCATTGTTTCAAGGCCTGTGTAACGGGAACGGGCGCAATGCAACGATTCGGCGCCAATGCGGTCTGAGTCAGCCAACAAAAGAATTCAAAAATCGATACTTCAGGAAGTAAAACACAATGTCAGCAATTCAAAATATTCATGCGCGTGAAATTCTCGATTCACGCGGCAACCCGACGGTCGAATGTGATGTCACCCTGAGCAGCGGCATCATGGGCCGCGCCGCCGTGCCTTCCGGCGCCTCTACCGGCGAGCGTGAAGCGCTGGAGCTGCGCGATGGCGACAAATCGCGCTACCTGGGCAAGGGCGTAAGCAAGGCGGTCAACAATGTGAACACCGAAATCCGCGATGCGCTGCTGGGCATGGATGTGTTCGAGCAACAGGCCATCGACGATAAAATGATTGCGCTGGACGGCACCGAGACAAAAGAGCGCCTGGGCGCCAATGCGCTGCTGGCGGTTTCGCTGGCGACCGCCCACGCCGCCGCGAATCAAAACAGCGAGCCGCTGTACGCCTACCTGGGTGACGGCGATTACACCATGCCGGTGCCGATGATGAACATCATCAATGGCGGCGAGCATGCGGACAACAGCGTGGATTTGCAGGAATTCATGATTCTGCCGGTGGGCGCGCCTTCTTTCAGCGAAGCCCTGCGTTACGGCGCGGAAGTGTTTCACACCCTGCGTTCGGTGCTGCATGGCAAGGGCATGAACACCGCAGTAGGCGACGAGGGCGGCTTTGCGCCGGATCTGTCTTCCAACGAAGAAGCCATCGAAGTGATTCTGGAAGCGATTGAAAAAGCCGGTTACCGCGCGGGCGAGGATATTTATCTGGGGCTGGACGCCGCCAGTTCCGAGTTCTATCAGGATGGCAAGTATGTGCTGGGTTCGGAAGGCAAGTCATTCGACGCCCATGAATTTACCGACTACCTCGCCAACTGGGTGCGCCAGTATCCGATTATCACCATCGAGGACGGCCTCGCCGAAAACGACTGGGACGGTTGGGCCTATCTCACCGAACAGCTGGGCGGCAAGGTGCAGCTGGTGGGCGATGACCTGTTCGTCACCAACACATCCATTTTCGAGCAGGGCATTGAAAAGCATATCGCCAATTCCATTCTGATCAAGTTCAACCAGATTGGCACGCTCACCGAAACGCTGAATGCGATTAACATGGCGCACGCGTCGAACTACACTGCGGTGATTTCGCACCGCTCCGGTGAAACCGAAGACAGCACCATCGCGGATCTCAGCGTCGCCACCCGCGCCGGGCAAATCAAGACCGGCTCGCTGTCACGCTCCGACCGCATCGCCAAATACAACCAGTTGCTGCGCATCGAGGAACAGCTGGGCGCCGGCGCGCGTTATGCCGGCAAGGGCGCATTCAGGCATCTCGCCTGATCGCCACACAGCGAATGCTGCGGCGCGGCATGCGTTAAGGTGAAATGGATTCTCATCATCCTGCTGGGGCTGCTGTTGCTGTTGCAATACCGCCTCTGGCTGGGTGACGGCGGCATCCCCGAAGTGCTGCAATTACAGGATGAAGTCGCCAGCGTGAAGCAGGATGTCGAACAGCTCAAACAACGCAATCAGGCGCTCGACGCCGAGGTGCAGGATCTGAAAACCGGGCTGGACGCGATTGAAGAACGCGCGCGCAGCGAACTGGGCATGATCAAACAGGGCGAAACCTATTATCAGGTCATCGAAAACAAGTCACAGGACGCCGCAAGGTGAGCACTGAGTTCCGCAAGCAGCCACCCATCTGGGGCGTGATTCCCGCCGCCGGCATCGGTCAGCGCATGCAGTCGGCCATCCCCAAGCAATACCTTTCCCTACACAATAAAACCATTCTGCAACACAGTTGCGAGCGCCTGCTCACGCTGGACGCCGTCTGTGGCCTGGTGGTGGCGGTGCGCGAGGATGACAGTCGCTGGGCGGGTGTGGCGCAGGCGTTGTCGGCGCAACACAGCAAACCGGTTGTCACTGTAAGCGGTGGTCAGGAACGCGCTGACTCCGTGCTCAATGCGCTGCAATATCTGCTGCAAACACAAGCCGGCAACGAATGGGTGCTGGTGCACGATGCCGTGCGCCCCTGTGTGCGCGCAGACGACATCCTGCGGCTGATTGATGCTGCGCTGGCCAGCGAACAGCACGGTGCTTTGCTGGCGATGCCGGTGCGCGACACCATGAAGCGCGCCAACGCCGACGGCCAGGTCGCCGCCACGGTCGAGCGCGAGCATCTCTGGCATGCGCTGACGCCGCAGTGCTTCCCGCTGCAGGCCTTGTCCCGGGCGCTTGAACAGGCCGCGCAACAGGGCTTCAGCGTGACCGACGAGTCCTCCGCAATGGAGTACGCCGGCTACCAGCCCCGGTTGGTGCAGGGCGCGGACGACAATATCAAAATCACCCGGCCGGATGACCTGGGGCTGGCCGAACGTAGCCTGAGTGAGCAGCTATCATGAGCAACGACCGACTAACGCAAGCCATGCGGATTGGCCACGGCTTTGACGTGCATCGCTTCGCAGATGAAGCTGAAAGCAATACCCACATCGTGCTTGGCGGGGTGCGTATTGCCCATACGCACCGCCTGCTTGCTCACTCCGATGGCGATGTTGCCTACCATGCGCTTTGCGACGCCTTGCTTGGCGCGATAGCCGCCGGCGATATTGGCAAGCATTTTCCCGATAACGATTCTCAATACAAAAATGCCGACAGCGCTGACTTGCTGAAAGCCGTGTATCAACAGGTGAGGAGTGCGGGCTATGTGTTGGGCAATGCCGATGTCACCATCGTTGCGCAAACTCCCAAACTGGCGACGCATATTGACGCCATGTGTCAAACCACCGCCGGCCACTTGCAGGTTGATAATCACGCTATCAACTTCAAGGCTACCACGACCGAGCAACTTGGCTATGTTGGCCGCGAACAGGGCATTGCGGCGCACGCTGTCGTGATTGTTTACAAATCAGCCTGATACTGCGTCTTTTTTAAATCGAAATGATGATTTATGCTGTATATACAGTGTTTTTTTCAATTTATTTTCAAAAAAGTATTTACAACTGCGGCATAACAAGCTAAAAATGCACCACCTTTTCACACACAACAACAGGTTAGAGAAGAAATGGCCGCAGCAAAGAAAAAAACCACCAAGAAAAAAACCACTAAACGCAAAGTTGCAAAAGCAGCACCCGCCAAAAAAATCAAGGCAATCAGCACACCATACACCAAGACTCAGTTGTTTGCGCGTATCGCAGAAGACACCGGTCTGGCCAGAAAAGACATTGCCAAGGTATTTGAATCACTCGGTGATGTTATTGAAGGCCACATCAAGAGCCGTGGCGCAGGTGAATTCAAAATCCCTGGCCTGCTGAAAATCAAGGTCAACAAAAAACCGGCTACCAAGGCGCGCAAGAACGTGCCGAATCCATTCCGCCCCGGCGAGTTTATGGATGTGGCAGCCAAACCGGCTCGCAAGGTCGTAAAAGTACTGCCTTTGAAAGCCCTGAAGGACATGGCAACCCGCTAATACCCGGTTGCAGCGCCCGCTACACAAAAGCCCCCGCTGACGCTGTCACCGGGGGCTTTTTCATTGACAAACAACGCGCTCATGCCGATAAATCCGCACCTTTTATACCTTCACGGCTTCAACAGTTCGCCGCAATCGTACAAGGCGCAGGCCATGCAGCAGGCAATGGCCGGCTATGGCTTGCAACAGCAACTGACTGTAGCGGATATCCCTCCCGAGCCGGATCGTGCGGCGGCGTATTTGCTGCAACAGGCGCAAACCATCCGGCAGCACGCTGTCCTGTGTCTGTGCGGCAGCTCACTGGGCGGGTTTTACGCCACCTGGCTGGCGGAACAGTTTGACTGCGCCGCGGTGCTGATCAATCCTGCCGTGCGGCCCCACACCTTGCTGAAAAAATACCTGGGTGAAAACAAAAACTACCACACGGGCGAAAGCTGGCGGTTTGAACAACGTCACGTCGATACGCTAAGAGAGATGTACGCACCCAACATCCGGCATCCCGAGCGTTATCTGGTGTTGCTGCAAACCGGTGATGAAACCCTGGATTACCGCGATGCGGCTGAATATTACCGCGACTGCAAACGTGTGATTGAGCAGGGCGGCAGCCATGCCTTTGACCACTTCGAATCGCATATTCCGAAGATACTCGATTTTCTCGGGTTTGATGTGTGACTTACACCGTAAAGTTGCAAAGGGCACAAGGTTTTTTTGCCACAGAGGGCACAGAGCACACTGAGAGGAATCGTAGGAGTGGCTTCAGCCACGAAAATACGATTTCAGTTGGCGCAGCGCTTGTAGAAAGCATGGATCGTGGCTGAAGCCACTCCTACATCACAACCCCTCCATGCTCTCTGTGCCCTCTGCGGCAATAAAAGCCGCCAGCCCAAATCCATCTACATAAAATGATAAACTCCCGCTGAATTCAGCTACTACAGGCGCAGTGATGTCTATTGGCAGTGTGATGATTGATCTGGTGGGAGCCGGTATCAGTCAGCAGGAAAAAGAATTATTGCAGCATCCGCAGACTGGCGGGGTGATTCTGTTTACCCGCAATTTCGAATCGGTGGAACAGATTCAACAACTGATTCGTGATATCCATGCCTTGCGCGAACCGCATTTACTGATTGCGATCGACCACGAAGGCGGCCGGGTGCAGCGTTTTCACGAGGGCTTTACCCGGCTGCCGCCTGCCGCCGTGTTTGGCAAAATATTTGATCAGGACGAAAAGGTGGGCCGTGAAGCGGCGGAGCAGGCGGGCTGGTTGATGGCGGCGGAGCTGCGCAGCATTGGCGTGGATTTCAGTTTTGCCCCGGTGCTGGATCTGGCGCACGGCGTCAGCGGCGTTATCGGCGACCGCGCCTTTCATTCGCGCGCCGATGCAGTGGCGACGCTGGCATATGCCTATATGCATGGCATGCAACAGGCAGGCATGCAGGCGGTGGGCAAGCATTTTCCCGGTCACGGCGGCGTGGCCGAAGACTCGCATCTTGCGCTGCCAACCGATACGCGTGATTTCGACACGCTCAAGCGCAAGGACATGCTCGCGTTCGAGCGCATGATTAAAAACGGCTTGCCCGCCATCATGCCGGCGTATGTGATTTATGAGCAGGTCGACGCCAAACCGGCCGGTTATTCGCGCATCTGGTTGCAGGACATTCTGCGCGGCCAACTC
Source organism: Gammaproteobacteria bacterium (assembly GCA_026995045.1). GTDB lineage: Bacteria > Pseudomonadota > Gammaproteobacteria > SZUA-229 > SZUA-229 > S139-92. The sequence goes on from JALWPK010000220.1 coordinate 27,596, forward strand.
GGTTTCCAGGGCGCGATTTTCAGTGACGATCTGACCATGGAAGCGGCGTGCATCGCCGGCAGTTATGGCGACCGCGCACGCGAGGCGCTGGAAGCGGGTTGTGACATGGTGCTGGTGTGCAACCATACCGAAGGTGCGGCGGAAGTGCTGCAGTCTCTGGAAGGATACAGCAACCCGACATCACTGATACGACTGGTGCGCATGCACGGCAAGGATGGCCTGCCGTATGAGCAACTACGTGCCAGCCATCATTGGCGGCAACGCAGTAAAATGGTCGCCGAACTGGATCAATCACCCTGGCTGGAACTGGATGTCTGAGCGCAAGCTGCCCGATAATTGCGAAACCGTGTTTAGCGCCAGTCAGGTACAGCAGGCGCTGGATCAGCTTGCGCAGCAACTCAATTCGACGCTAGCAGGACAAACCGTGGTGGCGCTGTGCGTGATGAATGGCGGTCTGATATTCACCGGCCAGTTTCTCACCCGGCTGCAATTTGAAACCACCATCGACTACTGTCACGCCACCCGTTATCGCAACACCACCAGTGGCCATACCCTGCAATGGCTGAGCCGTCCGCAACAGAGCCTGCAGGACAAAACCGTGCTGATTTTCGATGACATACTCGACGAAGGCGTTACCTTGAAAGCGGTTCGGGAGTATTGTTATCAGCAGGGCGCCGCGCGCGTCATCACGGTGGTGTTGCTGGAAAAGCGCCATCACAGACGCGTCGAAGATATCGAAGCCGATTTTGTGGCGCTGCGCGTCGAAGACAAATATGTTTTCGGTTTTGGCATGGACTATGAAGGCCGCTACAGGAATCTTGATGCGATATATGCACTGGGAACGGCAACATGAGAATAGGCATTATCGGCGGCAGTGCGCTGGGGCGCATCGACACACTGCAATCCGTGCACCGTGAAATGGTGAACACGCCTTATGGCGCGCCATCCTGTCCCCTTACTTTTGGCAACATGGCCGGCAACGAGGTCGTGTTTTTGCCACGCCACGGCAGCGGCCATTACATCGCGCCGCACGAAGTCAACTATCGCGCCAACCTGTTCGCGCTGAAACAACTTGGGGTGACGCATGTAATCGGCGCGGCGGCTGTCGGCGGCATCAGCGACAACATGGCGCCCTTGAAACTGGTTTTTCCCGACCAGATTATTGATTACACTTGGGGGCGGCAAAATACCTTTCACGACGGACAGACACAGCGCGTGCATCATGTGGACTTTACCTATCCCTACGATGAAACCATGCGCCAGCAAATGATCGCCGCCGCCAGCGAACTTGGCCTGGCGTTTGAGAGCCGGGGCGTTTATGGCGCCACTCAGGGCCCAAGGCTGGAAACCGCTGCTGAAATTCAGCGCATGAAACGCGACGGCTGCGATATCGTCGGCATGACCGGCATGCCGGAAGCCGTGCTGGCGCGTGAGTTGCAAATGAAATACGCCTGCTGCGCGCTGGTCGTCAACTGGGCGGCGGGCGTGCAGCAGGGGCAAACTGTTTCCATTCACGATATTGAAGTAAACCTGAAAGCCGGCATGGACACCACCCTGAAACTGCTGGCGCAGGTGTTGCCGGTGATGACGGAGTGAGGTATGCAGCAGAGACCATTGAGCGCACAGACATTTTATTGGTCCGCAAATGAACGCAAATGAACGCGATTGGTATTGCCACAGAGCTCACAGAGAACATGGAGGGGGTTTGAAAAGCCAACGCAAAGACGCAGCGGCGCAAAGGACGCGGAGATTTTCTTTATATGGTGCAAATAATAAAAACCTTCGCGCCCTTTGCGCCTTTGCGATAAAGCCATGTGTGTGCATTCGCGGATAGCAATAATAACCCTCCGTGCGCTCTGTGACCTCTGTGGCAAATCAGCTGACGTTTGTGGCTGAAAACATTGGCTCTTTGTGTCGGCTTTAAAAATTGCAGTGCACTTCCGATGCCCTGTGGCAGAATACAAACCATGACAGAAAAGACCTTCATCAAGGGAAAAGACCGCGATCTGGAAAGCAGCATCGACATCATGCGGCAAAAGCTCGCGGCTATCGGCATTGAAATCGAGGAGGCATCCTGGCTAAACCCGGTGCCGAATGTGTATTCGGTGCATATTCGCGACAAACAATGCGAGGTGATGTTTACCAATGGCAAGGGCGCCAGCCGCAAGGCGTGCCTCGCCAGCGCGTTGGGTGAATATTTCGAGCGTCTCAGCACCAACTATTTTTTTGCCGATTTTTATCTGGGCGAGCAGCATGCGCAGGCGGATTTTGTACACTATCCGGACGAGCGCTGGGCGCCTGCCGATGAGGATTTTCGCCATCACATGCTGGATGAAAACCTGTGGCGATTTTACGACCCGGAGCAACAGCTCACCGCGCAACAGCTTTATGACGCCAACACCGCCAACCATCAGCGCGGGATTTGCTGTCTGCCGTTTACCCGCCAACGCGATGGCGAACCGGTCTGGTTTCCGGTCAATATCATCGGCAACCTGTATGTCAGCAATGGCATGTCGGCCGGCAATACACGCGAGGAGGCGCGCGTGCAGGCGCTGTCTGAAATTTTTGAACGCTATGTCAAAAACAGGATTATCGCCGAAGGCATCTGTTTGCCGGAAGTCCCGGCTTCAGTGCTGCAACGCTATCCGGCTATTGTGGAAGCAATTACCAAGCTGGAGCAGCACGGTTATCACCTGCGCGTGGCCGACGCCTCGCTCGGCGGCCGCTACCCGGTGATGAGCGTCACCCTGATGAATCCGCGCGACGCCACCGTGTTCGCCTCGTTCGGCGCGCACCCCTGTTTTGAAGTGGCGTTGGAGCGCACCGTGACCGAACTGTTGCAGGGCAGAAGCCTGCACGAGCTGGATGGCTTTCAGCCGCCCAGTATGGATCTGGATGAAGTCGCCGACCATCACAATCTGGAAACCCACTTCATCGATTCCAGCGGTCTGATTGCCTATGACTTTTTCAAGTCGACGCCGGACTACGCCTTTTGTGACTGGGATAATGACGACAGCACGGAAAATGAATTCCAGGATTTATGCCAGCGCATTCACGACATTGGCTTTGATATCTATATTGCCGACTACGCGCATCTCGGCGTCTACAGTTGCCGAATACTGGTTCCGGGCATGTCTGAAATCTATCCGGTCGATGACCTGGTCTGGAACAACAACAACGAGGGCGCGTTGTACCGCGAGCAGATATTGACGCTGCGCGACGGAAACCCGGAACAATGGATGGCTCTGTTCGAACATCTCGACAGCGGCGGCTATCACGACATGCAGCGCGTGGCCGAATTTATCGGCGTCGCGCCCGACCACGGATCGGTATGGGCGACGCTGCGGCTGGGCGAGCTGAAAACCATGCTGTGTCTGGCGGCGGGCGAACGCGAAACGGCATCGCAATGGGTGGACTGGTGTTTGCACATGGACCAGCTGACCGTGTGCCGTCTGCATCTGTACCACTGCATCAAGGCGCTGCTCGATATTGAGCTTGATGGTGCTCGTCACTATCGTGATTTTGAACAAGGCCTGGCGAAACTGTATGGACAGGAATATCTGGGCATCAGCCGCAAGATTGTTGATGGCGAGGAAATCTTTCATGGCCTGCACAGCCCCGGTCTGTCACTGGAGGGGTTTGAAACGCATACAGAATTGCTCAAAACCTATCAGCGTTTGCAGCAGGCGAAGCGCGACTATTGGCAAAACAGACAGCGGGCAACGCAATATGTGGGCGTCAAGGATACAGCATAACGCGCCCGCGACTGGCGTCATCAAATACTGGCTGGCGCGGCTGTGGTTGCAGCTGCTGGGCTGGAACGTCACTGGCGAGTTGCCGCTGGATTCAAAATTTGTCCTGATTGGCGGCCCACATACCAGCAACTGGGATTTTGTCATCGGCATTCCCGCGCTCTATGTGCTTCGCATCAAGGCCTATTGGATGGGCAAGGACACGCTGTTCAAATGGCCGTTCGGATTTTTTATGCGTCGCCTGGGTGGTATTCCGATAGACCGCAGCAGCGCCCACGGGGTGGTTGCGCAAACAGCAAAGCAACTGAAACAGGCGGACAAGCTGGTGATTCTGATTCCGGCCAAGGGCACGCGCGGCAAAACTCGATACTGGAAATCCGGTTTCTACCATATCGCCCGGCTGGCGGATGTGACCGTGGTGTGTGGCTACCTGGATTTTTCCACCAAAACCGCGCGCATCGGTTACAGTTTCCGGCCCAGCGGCAACATCCCTGAAGACATGGAAAAAGTTCGCGCCTTCTTTGCGCCTGCGCACGGCAAGCGCCCGGAGCTGGAAGACAATATTCGGCTAAAAGAAGAAGATGCCTGAGATTTTTTCAGCAACGCCAGCCATCAATCCAGATGGCTGGCGGAGGCGTCAGTTCTGGTTACATTCCTTGAATATTCTGGCGTCGCAACCGGCGCAGATATCTTTGTCCAGTCGCTTGTAGATTTGCCTGATTGCCTCTGCCTTGGTGTCAAAGAAATGATCACCGCCGATATTCCTGATAAAGCAGGCTCTGGCGGCAAATTCATACACCGACGACTTCAGGCCGACAAAATACAGGCCGCCGCCGTGTTTTTTCAGGCTGTTGTTTTCCGCCACCAACGCCTCGGCGCCGGCGAGGTCGATAAAGTTGATGCCGCTGCCGACAATCAGAATGTGGTAAATGCCTTCTTTTTCCGCAATCTGCACGATGCGTTTCTGGATATGATTGATCGAACCGAAATAGATCGACATATCGATGCGGATAATTTTCAGTTGCGGGCACTGCTTCAGCGGTTTCTTGTTTACATTAATGAACTTGCCGCGTTCGCCTTCACTGCGATCCACCGACAGCGTCGGAATGCGCGGCGTTGAAGTCTTGGCGAGGAACAGCACCAGCGACAGCATCACACCCAGATAAATCGCAAACTCCAGTTCAAGGAACAGGGTGGCGAAAAAGGTGGTCAGCAAGATGGATGATTCCGATTTGCTGAACGCCAGGGTTTGCTTGATGTGATGAAAATCCACCAGGTTGTACGCCACCAGCAAAATCACCCCGCCCATGGCGGCAATCGGCAGATATGCGGTTAGCGGCGCAATCAGCAACACAATAATCATCAGGAACAGCGCTGCAAAAATCGCTGACATCGGTGTTTTGGCGCCGGCTTCATAGTTGATGCCGGAGCGGGTGAATGAACCGGAGCCGGCATAACTGGAGAAAAAGCTGCCGGTGATGTTGGATAGACCCTGACCGATAAACTCCTGATTGGCGTCGATGCGTTGCCCGGACTTGGTGGCGACGGCGCGGCTGATAGACACCGCCTCGATCAAACCCAGCAGGGCGATGGCGAAAGCTTCCGGCGCCAGCATCTTGATGGTGCTGAAAGAAAACTCTGGCGATGACACCGGCGGTAGATGTGCGGGAATTTCGCCCACCAGCTTGATGCCGTCGGTGTAGTTGCCAAGATACATGGCGACCACGCTGCCGGCGACCATGCCGAATAACAGGTTCGGCAGTTTCGGAAACAGTTTTTTGGTCGCAATGGCGGTCAGCAACGTCACCAGCGCGATGACAAGCAAGTAGGGATTAAAATTGCCAATGCCGCTGAACAGATCCATCCAGGTATGCAGAAACGACTCGCCCTTGGGAACAAAAATACCGGTGATGTGTTTCATCTGACTGGTGGCGATCAGAATTGCCGCGCCAGCGGTGAAGCCGATGACCACTGTGTGCGAAACAAAGTTCACCAGTGCGCCAAGACGCGCCAGTCCGAAAGACAATTGATATATGCCGGCGAGAAACGTCATGGTCAGCGCCAGCTTGATAAATTCAGCAGTGCCTGGGTCGGCGTGATGACTGACCGCCGAGAACACCACAATTGAAATTGCCGTCGTCGGGCCGGAAACCAGATGCCAGGAAGAACCGAACAGAGCCGCTACAATCGGCGTGACCATTGCAGTATAAAGGCCATATTCTGGCGGCAGGCCGGCAATGGTGGCGAAAGCGACGCCCTGTGGCAACACAATCACGGCCCCGGTCAGGCCGGCAAAGATATCGGCCTTGATGGTGTCCCTGGTAACGTGCTTAAACCAAGTTAAAAATGGAAAAACTTTTTCCAGTTGCATTTAATGTTTCCTGGCTATAGTGAAAATTTGATTGTTAAACCGCCCAATAGTGAAACTGCGCGAGCGCGCGTACTTTACAGCCTTTGCAATCAACAGAATATATATCTTTTATGGTAGATAAATGACAAAACAGCCGTGCGCGTTGCTGTTTCGGCAAGTGTGGATATACCTGGCGCCGGCCCGAGTCTTGATCTGGATCAACAACCGACAGAGCGAGTCATCTAACATATACAATATGTAGTACATAAGAATAATAATAACACTATATGCGGTAGATTGTGTCTAGCAACTACCGTACCGTCGGGAGATTCTGCATGACATCAATACTTCCTGCCAGCCCGGCCGACGCCGAGGTGATTGATATACCGTTGCAAGCCGCCTCTGAAGACATCTGGCAACGCAAATACCAGCTCAAAAACAAACAGGGCGAGCCCGTTGATGAGCGCCTTGAGGATACTTTCGAGCGCATCGCCAGGACGCTGGCGGATATCGAAGAGACAGAGGAGAAACGGCGATACTGGTATGAAAAATTTGTGTGGGCGTTGCAGCAGGGCGCAATACCTGCCGGCAGAATTATTTCAAATGCGGGCGCGCAGGAGTACAAGCCGGCGACTTCCACTATCAACTGCACCGTTTCCGGAACGATTCATGATTCAATGGATGATATCTTGCGCAAGGTGCATGAAGCGGGTCTGACCCTGAAATCAGGCGCGGGTATCGGTTACGAATTTTCAACATTGCGGCCGGCTGACGCCTACGTTTCCGGTTCTGGCGCGCTCACATCCGGTCCGCTTTCCTTCATGGATATCTATGACCGGGTGTGTTTTACCATATCCTCGGCCGGGGGCAGGCGCGGCGCGCAAATGGCGACATTCGATGTTGGTCACCCGGATGTACTCGAATTTATACGGGCCAAGCGCGAAGACGGACGACTGCGGCAATTTAACCTGTCATTGCTGGTTACACGTGATTTTTTTGAAGCGGTCAAACATGATGCCGACTGGCCGCTAGCTTTTCCATTGAGCAGGCAGGAGATAGCAGAGCATAACATTGATCTGGAAGATTCCCGTGTTGTGATCTGGCGGGACTGGCCTGTTAAGGACGATTATATTGTCAACAATGCTGGCAAGGTGGCGTGCCGCATCTACAAAACCATAAAGGCATCCCGGCTGTGGGATGAAATAATGCGTTCTACCTATGATTATGCCGAGCCCGGTTTTGTCCTCATCGATCAGTATAATGAAATGAATAACAACTGGTTCTGTGAAAATATACGCAGCACCAATCCCTGCGGCGAACAGGGGTTGCCGCCATATGGCGCCTGTTTGCTGGGTTCAATCAATCTTACAAGGCTAGTCAGATTCCCGTTTACCAAGCATGCTGCTTTTGACTGGGAAAATTATCGAAAGCTGGTCAAGGTGTTCACACGCATGCTGGATAATGTGGTTGAATTAAATGGCTTGCCGCTACAACAACAACGTGACGAAATTCATAACAAACGCCGGCATGGCATGGGGTATCTCGGTCTGGGTTCAGCGCTGACGATGCTGTGCATTCCGTACGGTTCACAAGCATCGCTGGAATTTACGGAAAAAGTAACATACGAACTGGCAATCGCAGGATGGGAAAGCGCACTGGAGCTGGCGCGCGAAAAAGGACCTGCCCCGATCATGGAGCAGGAATTTGAAGTTACGGAAGCCATGTTGTACAAGCGTCCGGAAATGCGCAAGGATGGCTGGCGGCCTGGAGATACTGTCAAGGGCAAGGTATTGCATGCCCGCTACAGCCGCTATATGCAGAAAATTGCCCGCGTCAAGCCAAAGCTGATCGATGAGCTGGCGCATGTTGGCGCGCGTTTCACTCACCACAGCTCTATCGCGCCAACCGGCACTATCGCTTTGTCCATTGGCAATAATGCCAGCAATGGCATTGAACCCAGTTTTGCGCATCATTATTCACGCAATATCATACGGGAAGGTAAAAAGACCAAGGAAAAGGTGAGTGTGTGGTCGTATGAGTTATTGGCCTATCGCGAACTGGTCAATCCGCACGCCATGCCGTACTCAGACAAGGAAAGTGAAAAGCTTCCGGACTATTTTGTCTGCGCCGAGGATATTGCTCCGCAACAGCATGTTGATATACAGGCGGCGGCTCAAAGCTGGATAGATTCCTCTATTTCCAAGACAGCCAATATACCAACGGATTTTCCGTATGATGAATTCAAGAACATCTATCTGCATGCCTATAAAAAAAATCTCAAAGGTTGTACAACGTTTCGTTTTAATCCGGAAGCATTCCAGGGGGTTCTGGTCAAGGAGCAGGATCTGGAGAACACGATTTACCGTTTTTCACTGGACGATGGCAGCGTCATTGAATTGAAAGGAAACGAAGAAGTGGAATACGATGGTGAAGTGCATACCGCAGCCAATTTGTATGATGCGCTGAAAGAAGGCTACTACGGCAAGCTCTAGCGAGGCAAGTATGGCAATCAAGATTGAAAATAAAATTACCGGTTACGAAGTGCTCGCGCACAGCGATGAGCAAACAAAGCGGGCGGCAGACAGCAGAGAACAGGCGCAGGCGGCTTGCGCTGAAGTGATACAGATGCATGAGAAGCTCGAGCGTCCCGATTTGTTGCTTGGCTCCACCTATAAAATCAAAACGCCACTATCGGAACATGCCCTGTATGTCACGATTAACGATATTCTGCTTAACCCGGGTACAGAGCACGAGATGCGGCGGCCATATGAAATCTTTATCAATTCAAAGAATATGGATCACTTTCAGTGGATTGTTGCGCTGACGCGGATTATTTCCGCCGTATTCAGAAAAGGGGGCGATGTAACCTTTCTTGTTGATGAGCTTCGCAGTGTGTTTGATCCGCGCGGCGGCTATTTTAAAAAAGGCGGCAAATACAAGCCTTCACTGGTCGCAGAAATCGGTGACGCCATTGAGTGTCACATGAAAATGATTGGCATGATAGACGATAATGGTGCGGATAATTACCAGAAGCAGATGCTCGACGCCAAACGCAAGGAGTATGACGCCATTAACAGCAATACATCGTTTGGCGGCGCCAATACCGACGGTGACAGTGAGTTTCCGCCAGAATCACAGTTATGCAAAAAATGTCATACCAGGGCGGTTATCAGAATGGATGGATGCATGACATGTTTAAGCTGCGGTGACTCAAAATGCGGCTAACCAATACTGGTTAACGTTTATGAGTTTGACCTGAATCATTACCCTGTACCCGTCTATGCGGATAATCGCGTGCATGAAACGCCATGCAACGGCTGTGTCATGATTGAAAAAAATTCTACGGAGTGATTGATGCAACTTGTCTGTCCGGCAGGTAATCTGCCTTCCCTGAAAGCAGCCGTGGATAACGGCGCCGATGCCGTTTATCTGGGGTTTCAGGATGAGACCAATGCGCGGCATTTTGCAGGTCTGAACTTTAACGAAAACCGGATGAAGCAGGGGATTGAGTATGCGCAATCCCGGGGCGTTCAGGTATACATTGCTATCAATACCTATCCACAGCCATCAGGATGGCCGCGCTGGCGGCGCGCAATAGACCATGCGGCAGAACTGGGTGCTGACGCGCTGATACTCGCCGATATTGGCGCGCTGGACTATGCATGTGAACGCTGGCCTGATCTGCGCTTGCATCTTTCCGTGCAGGCCTCAGCCACCAGCGCTGATGCAATCCTGTTTTATTATCAGCGTTTTGATGTGCAACGAGTGGTCTTGCCTCGCGTGCTGTCACTTAAACAGGTCGAACAGGTCGCTGCAGACAGTCCCGCGCCGGTCGAGGTGTTCGGGTTTGGCAGTTTGTGTGTGATGGCGGAAGGGCGTTGTTTGCTGTCATCCTATGTAACCGGGAGATCACCCAATACTTATGGCGCCTGTTCGCCAGCTGACGCTGTCAGCTGGCATGAAACTGAACACGGTCTGGAAACAAGGCTTAATAATATTTTGATTGACAGGCGAGGCAAGGGCGAATCAGCCGGATACCCGACCTTGTGCAAGGGACGCTTCAATATAGATGGGCATACCAGCTATGTAATCGAGGAACCCACCAGCCTGAATACGCTTGCCATACTCCCGCAGTTACAGGCAGCCGGTGTTGCTGCAATCAAACTGGAAGGCCGCCAGCGCAGTCCGGCCTACGTGGCGAATATAAGCCAGGTGTGGCGCGCAGCCATTGATCACTGTGTTGACAATCCGGAAGCATTTCATTTGCAACCAGAGTGGGTCAATACGCTGACTGCATTGTCTGAGGGTTCACAAACCACTCTTGGCGCATATCACCGTCCATGGCAGTAAACATCATGACCACCTTTACACCGGAATTGTCACTCGGGCCGATTTTGTATTTCTGGCCACGCCGACAGGTATTCGAGTTTTATGAAAGCATCGCCGAAACCCCGGTCGATATTGTATACCTGGGTGAAACAGTCTGCTTCAGACGGCGGGAGATGAAATTACCGGACTGGTTGCAGATTGCGGAAATGCTCGAAAGGTCAGGCAAACAGGTTGTGCTTTCAACCTTGACTTTGATCGAAGCTGGTTCGGAACGCAGTACACTGCGAAAACTCTGTTCATCCGCTCCCTGTCTGGTAGAAGCCAATGATATGAGCGCAGTGCAACTGCTGGCTGACAAGCAACCGTTTGTAACGGGTCCTGCGATTAATATCTACAATGGCCGTACTTTGTCAGTACTGGCAAATGCCGGCTTGAAGCGCTGGGTGTTGCCCGTTGAGCTAGACAGCCGGACGCTCATGGATTTGCACAGCGGTCGGCCCGATGGCGTTGCCACAGAAGTTTTTGCTTATGGCCGTTTGCCACTGGCCTATTCGGCGCGCTGTTTTACCGCGCGTGCGCATAACTTGCCAAAAGACGATTGTCAGTTTCGCTGCAGGGACTATCCTGACGGCATCGTTATGCGTACGCAGGAGGAGAAGAGTTTTCTCGTGCTGAATGGTATTCAGACACAATCGGCGCATGTGCACAACCTCGTCAGTCAGGTGGGGAGATTCACCCAAAATAAAATCGACGTGTTGCGCATCAGCCCGCAATCGCATCATACAGCGGAAATTATCGATGTTTTCTATAGGGCTTTACACGACAATCTCACTGCTGATGAGGCGACGCGTCTCTTGCAGAAACTTGCAGTCGCTGAATTATGTGATGGCTACTGGCATGGGGAAGCCGGAATGAAAACAATCGAATTTGACAGGGATTGTTGCAAGGCGCGGGATTCAATAATCCGCTAACCGGCTGTGTGACGTCCGAATAACATGCGGTAGACGGGCAGGCTGTGGGTTAACGTATTTGCAATAGCGGCATAATACCTGCTGGCGTCAAGATCCAGGCTGTCCAGAAAATTTTTGACATAAAGTCCCAGCTCGGTATCGCCTTCGGTGCGCAATCTGCGATGAAAAAACAAAGCGTCTGCATCCTGCTGCCGGCTTGCCAGCAGCAGATAATCATACAGACTGCCATGCAAGACAAGACCGGCTGACCCGGATGCGGCGCCGGCGGCAAACCTGCCGTTGTTATAGGTCAGCCGGTATACAATGCCGGCATCGTCGATACAGATTTGTATGGTTTTGTCACACATAAAGTCCAGCTCGCCTTCTTCACGATACTCTTTAAGTATCCTGTTCAGTAGCTTGGCGAGAATGCTGCTGTGTAATCTTCCTGGTAATACCCTTGCAGGAAGCGTCAACATCCTGGGGAGCACCGGTTGAATGTTATTGCTGTTTAACATGCTTTAGCCAGTATTGATGAATGCGTGTGTCATGGGTCAGTTCCGGATGAAAGCTCAGTGCAAGATGCTGTCCGTATTGCACCATGACGGGTTGGTTTTTCACACAGGCCAGAATCTTCGTATCGTTGCCAATACTTTCCACGGCAGGGGCCCGAATAAAATGCGCCCTGTAAGGCGTAGCGTCAAATGCCAGCTCCAGTTCTGCGGTAAAACTGTGTAGCTGACGCCCATAGTGGTTCCGCTGTACTCGCATAGGCGCCAGAGCTAGCGGCTGCACATGCGTGTCATTTACCTCCGATGCCATCAGCACCATGCCAGCACATACACCCATGACCGGTCTGGTTTCGGCCAGTTTTTTGATTGCTGGCGCCAGTTCATATTTCTGTATCAGCAAGCTGATACTGGTTGATTCGCCACCGGGCAGAATCAGCGCCGCACAGTCATGCAAATGTTCGGGCCGCCGGACCAGCATGCTCTGGACGCCCAGTAACGATAGAATATCGGCATGTTTCTGATAGGCGCCCTGCAGTGCCAGTATGCCGACCGTCTTTTGCATGCCGTCTGTCAGATTACCAGCCGCGCCTGGCCAGCCGCTCCCCGGCAGGAATCTCCGCCATCGTTAATCCCGGCATGCCCGGTTGCAGGCCATGACTGACTTCGAGCAAGACTTGCGGGTCGTTGTAGTGCGTGGTGGCTTTAACAATAGCACTGGCGCGGGCGGCAGGATCATCGGATTTGAATATGCCTGAACCGACAAATACAGCCTGTGCGCCAAGCTGCCGCAGCAACGCCGCATCCGCCGGTGTGGCGATGCCGCCAGCAGAAAAACTGGGTACCGGCAGCTCGCCGCGTTCGGCGACATATTCAACCAGTTCGAACGGCGCCCCCAGCGTTTTTGCCACGCGCATCCGTTGTTCCTGTCCCAGTGTGGTGAGGCGCTGCATTTCATCCTGCAAGGCGCGCATATGCCGCACAGCTTCAACAATGTTGCCACTGCCGGCTTCGCCCTTGGTGCGTATCATGGCCGCCCCTTCACCGATGCGGCGCAAGGCTTCGCCCAAATCAGTCGCGCCACAGACAAATGGAACGGTAAATTCATGCTTGTATATGTGATTGGCTTCATCCGCCGGGGTTAGCACCTCGGACTCGTCAATGAAATCTACTTCCAGCGCTTGCAGGATCTGCGCCTCTGCAAAATGGCCGATGCGGCATTTTGCCATTACCGGTATGGACACAGCGTCCTTGATTTTCTGAATCATCCCGGGATCAGACATGCGCGCGACACCACCATCCCGGCGAATATCCGACGGGATGCGTTCCAGCGCCATGACGGCGCAGGCGCCGGCGTCCTCGGCTATGCGCGCCTGTTCTGCCGAGGTGACATCCATGATAACGCCGCCCTTGAGCATTTCCGCCAGACCGGTTTTCAGGGTAAAAAGATTTTCATTGGACTTGGACATGGTTCAAGGATTGTCAGTAAAATGCCTGTTGAAGCGGCTCAATATAAAATCATCGTTATCTTTATGTCATGACATGCATCAAGTCGATTCAAATAAAACGCCATCGTCAGGCATGCATCAACAGGTAAAACCCTGTTACCATCGTTTGCATGAACCGTAAGCCTAAACCGGCGCAGAATGCTGTTAATGTCGCCAGCCTGGAAAGCTGGCGTCAGACCTTGCTGACCCGCAGACAACTGTTGCTGGCGAGCGCCGGCGGCGTCAGCCTGCTTTTTCCACTGGCCGCTGTTTCAGACAAACCGGTTTCATCAGGCAACCCGTGGCCGGTGATTGACGCGGTGCAACAACATCTGTTTCCTGCCGAAGCAAACGCGCCGGGCGCAAAACAGATTAATGCGCTGGGGTATTTGCAGTTTGTGGTTACTGACGCCACGCTGGATGAGACCGACCGGCAATTCATCATCAGGGGGGCAGGCTGGTTGCAGGACATCAGTCAGCAAATGCTGCAACGCCCGTTTGTTGCGCTGAATGCAGAACAGCGCGAGCAGGTGCTGCAAAAAATCGCCGCCAGCGAAGCGGGTGAAAACTGGCTGTCAACATTGTTGCTGTACATTGTTGAAGCGCTGCTCACCGATCCGGTGTATGGCGGCAATGTCGATCAGCTTGGCTGGAAGTGGCTGCAGCATACGCCCGGATTTCCCCGGCCACCCGCTGATAAAACCTTTCCGCATTTATTGTCATGAGCCACTAGTGTCCCATTAAGAACCTGCAAAAAAGGCCTGAAAACCCGCTTGTTTTGATACAATGAAATCGCGACAAATCATTGAAAAACAAGAAGGAGTGCAGGCCTTGAGTCATCATAATACCGTGTTTTCCCAATTACTCAAAATGGTTCC
>JALWPK010000221.1 GCA_026995045.1 Gammaproteobacteria bacterium
GGATCGCTCCCAGGCGAGAACCCAATGGCGTGAGACAGCCGACAAGCTACGTGCGCAGTTCCCGAAGCTGTCGGCACTGATGGACGAAGCCGAGGAAGACGTGCTGGCCTTCATGGGGTTCCCCAAGTGTCACGGATCGCCCTAATGGATCCACCCATGATCGGGCTAATGGAGCCACGAACAAGTGGCCATTAAGGGGCTCGAACAGGGCTTATGATTGCGCGTTTTTGGCCTTATCAGCAACCCTTGATTTTGGGGGTGTCGGCATCAGTCTTGGCGTGCGGTGACTCTCGCCATCCAGAACGATTCGATAGGCGGCGTCGCGGAGGCGATCCAGCGTGGCGGCGCCGAGCAAACGGTTGGGGAAGGCATCGCCCCATTCAGTGAAGTCGAGGTTGCTGGTGACGATGGTCGCACCCCGTTCATAACGCTCGGCCACCAGGTCGTGCAGGTCTTCATCCTGAGGTGGCCGTAACGGCTTGAGGCCGAAGTCGTCGACAATCAGCAGCGGGATGCGCGCAATGGTCTGGAAGCGCCGTTCGAAGGTGCCGGTCGCCCGTGCGGCATTGAGATTGCCCAGGATCTGGCTCTGTGTCGTGAACAGGACATCGTAGCCTTGACGCGCGGCACTATGGCCAATCGCCTGAGCGAGATGGCTCTTGCCCGTACCGCAGGGACCGGCGATCAAGACCGCGACCTTCTCTTCGATGAAGCGGCCGCTGGCCAGTTCCTGAATCAGTGCCCGGTTGACCTTGGGATTGAAGTCGAAGTCGAACTGCTCCAGGGTTTTATGGGATCGGAAGTTGGCGCGACGTAGTCGCGTGGTGAGCTTCTTTTGCTCGCGCCGTGCGACCTCGTCCTGGATCAGCAGGGCGAGGAACTCGGGGTAGGCGAGCTTGTTTTCGATGGCCTGGCGGTTACGGCTCTCGAGTGAATCGAGGATACCGGACAGGCGCAGTTGCTTGAGCAGAGGGCTCAGTTCAGGCATGGGGTTCATTGGTCTGTCTCCTGTGTGGAAGGGATCAGTTGAGCAGGGTTCGGGTATCGCGGCTGAAGCGACCCTGGCCGGTATAGGTCTCGCACAAGGCATCGAAGACGGCTTGTGGATCCGTCTGCTGGTCGAGCCCCTTCTCGAGGATGGTCTTCACGGTACGATAGCGCGGGTTGTCATAGGCGAGCGCCCGATGACAAGCGGCCTCCAGCCGAGCATCGCCGTATTTTTTCCGGAGCCCCAGCACGCCTTGTACCGCGCGCAGGTTCACCAGCACCTTGTCGGCGAACAGACGTTGGATCAAAGCCAGGCAATCCGGGCCGACACGCTCGGCTACACGCAAACACCATTGCGGGTCTCGCAGCTTATAGGCCAAGGCCTCAGGCGGCATGTGATCATCCACCGTGGATCGCAAGCCCCGTCCCTGTAAGCGCGGGTGGGTCGCGATCATGGTGTGCTCATCGTAGAGCTGTACCGTGGTATCCGTCGTCTTCAGCCAGAGGGACTTCCCCACCTGGCTGAAAGGAACGGAGTAGAGACAGTGCTGGTACTGAACATGGGCATCCCGGTGCACCTTGACCTTGGCCCAGGTCGCCAGGACAGGCGGGACATCAGGCAACGGCTGCAGGAGCGCTTTTTCGGTCTGCTCGAACATCGCCAGTGGCTGCTGCCGGGTCGAGCCGTGGATACGATTGCCCGCCTCCTCCAGCACCCACTGGCGGAGCTGTGCATTGGCGTCATCCATCGTGCGCCACTCGCGCAAGGGAAAGAAGGCGCGCTTGATGTACTTCACACCGGACTCGACCCGGCCCTTCTTCTGCGGGTCATACGGTGGGCAGGGATCGATCTTAAAGCCATAGCCTTCAGCACATTCGGCGTAGGCCCGCTGGACCTCGGGGTCGCGGTAACAGGCTCGGGTGACGGCGCACTTGACATTGTCGATGATCACGCGCCTCGGTACGCCGCCGAACCATTCGAAGGCACGGCGGTGGCAGGCCAGCCAAGTGGCCACGTCCTGATGCCAGATCAGCTCGGCATACTGATGGCGGCTATGACAGAGCGTCATCACGAACACCCAGGTCTTTTTCAGTTCGCCGGTACGTGTATCGGGTAACAGTGGCCCGGCACCAAAATCCACTTGCGCGGCCTCGCCGGGGGCAAAGTCCAGGATGACGGTGGCCTGGGCCGGTGTATTCGCCGACAGGGCCTGGATGAAACGGCGAACCGACGAGTAGCTGCCGGTATAGCCATGGTTACGCCTCAGCGCCTTGTGGATCGTGGTGCCTTGAATGCCCGCTGTCCACCAGGCCTCGACCTGCTCGCGGAACGGCTCCACTGACGAGGTTATCAGGGAGGTAGACGACGAAGAGACCTCGGCCTGGATGGCCTCCGCCAAGGTCGCATCCTCAGGTAAGGGAAAGTCTTTGTTCAGCCAGCCCTTCGTCTGAGCGAGCTGGCGTAAGGCCTCGGCTTTGCGACGCCCCATGAGCCCGGCCTTGGCAATCTGGCGATTGGAATCGCCCAGTCGCATCCGAACCAGTACTTGACGATATTCAAACATCTCGAACCTCCGATTAGCCATTGCCACCTCCTGACGAAAGACAGGAACGGTAGCAAGATCAACAGAAAGTTCGAGCCTTCTTAACGGGACGTGAGTGGCTCCATTAGGCGATCATCGGGTGGCTCCATTACCGCGATCACGCCCTGGATCCATTAAGGCGATCCTGAAATGGATCCATAGGAGCGATCATTGACAGTTGATAAAACCATGCCCAATAAACAGCACCGAGCCCTGTGCGCGTGATATTTCGACAAGCTTTCGAGCGCCGACTTCAGCGCGTTTTCTTGCCGTGGCTAGCGACTCACCGTTAGCCGAGAACCCAAAAAACCATAGCACCCTGAAGACGACGGCCCATATCTGTGGTGGAATCGGGACCAACCCAAAACGTGAATAGGGCAGTTCCGCTTCCCGAAACAATGAGTCTGACAAGGGTACGGTTTCAATTCCGAGCGCATTGGCAGACTCAATCGAACGCGGCAAATCGCTGCAAACAACAGCGTTACATTGACGCGCTCTCTCCACGGCATCTACAGGCGGTTCACCTTTGATGCCGCATGAATTATAGGAAGCGATCAGTGTACCCAACTTACGCGCCTTGACAGGCCTCGTGAATTCAAAATCCGGCTTACCGTGTCTTAG
>JALWPK010000222.1 GCA_026995045.1 Gammaproteobacteria bacterium
ATATGGATGTCGTTATCAGCTTTCCTGCCGATGGTGATGGTTTCCTGATCCAGCTCGTATTCGCGAACCACGTCACCGTTGAAGCTGAGGACTAGTTTTGCCATGTTATTTCCCTACGCGTGTGGATTTTTATTATTATAAATCAAGAGAATAAATCAAAAAAACGAGAAAACAAGCTATTTTTGGCGGGAAATGGCTTCACCGGTCGGATTAATATCGCCGATATGTTGTCCTTGCCGCCGTGTTCATTGGCTTCCCGCACCAGTTCGGACGCGGCTTTTTCCAGATCATCGCCACATTTCATAATGGTTTCCTGTATCAGGCTGTCTTCAATCATGTCGGTCACACCGTCCGAACACAGCAGGTAAATGTCATCCACCAGCGCCACGTCTTCCTGAATGTCGACCTGCACGCCTTCTTCAATGCCGATGGCGCGGGTGACCAGATTCTTGTTGAGCGACTGCCTTGCCTGCTCGGGGGTGTAAAAGCCCCGGTCGATCAGTTCCTGCATCAGGCTGTGGTCGCGTGTAATCTGCTCCAGTTCGCCGTCGCGCAGTCGGTACAGCCGCGAGTCGCCAACGTGAGCGACGGTAAAGCGGTTGTCGTAGAACAGGGTGACCACCACGGTGGTGCCCATGCCCTTGTATTGCTGGTTTTCATTCGACGCCTTGTAGACCTTGTCGTTGGCCTTGATGACGGCGTCGTGCACCGCCATGCTTTCAACGCTGTAACCGGTGTCTTCGTCAGTGTCGCCGGTGTTGAGCTTTTTCAGTTTTTTCTTCAGTGTTTCCATCACCGTGCTCACGGTGATGGCGCTGGCCATTTCGCCGCCGCGGTGGCCGCCCATGCCGTCCGCCAGTACGGCAAGCCCCAGCGCTTCGTCCATGGCGATGGCGTCTTCGTTATGATCACGCATCGAGCCGACATCTGTCAGCCCCGCCATGACGATTTTGCCTTTCAGGCTCATGGAAGTCCCTTTATTTGCTCTCGGCGGCGATAATTTTCAGACATTTGGCAATGTCTTCCGCCATTTGCGCGCCGGTCTTGTAGCGTTTTTCCATGTCTTTCTCCAGCGCGCGGTTAATCAGCACGCTGATGCAGCGCGGCAATTCGGGGTTGATGCTGTGCGGGTCGGGGTGTGGCTCGTTGGCGATCTTGTACATCAGGGTGGCCATGGAGTCGCCCTTGAACGGCAGTTCGCCGGTGGTCATCTGGAACATCATCACGCCCAGCGAGAACAGGTCGGACTGGCCGGTGACTTTTTTGCCCGCCAGTTGTTCCGGCGACATGTAGGAGGGCGTGCCCAGCACCATGCCGGTTTTGGTTTTGCTGGAATCGGTAATGCGCGCGATGCCAAAGTCGGTGATTTTCATGCTGTCCGTTTCCGGGTCGTACATGATGTTCGCCGGTTTGATGTCGCGGTGCACCACGTTGTGCTGATGCGCATAGTCCAGGCCTTCGGCCGCGCGCTTGATCAGCTCCAGCGCCTTGGCGGGCGGCAGCAGTTTGTCTTTTTTGATGAATTTGGTCAGGTCGCTGCCCTTGAGGAACTCCATCGCGATATAGGCCAGGTCGTGTTCTTCACCGGCGTCATAAATGGTGACGATGGACGGGTGGGTGAGGCGGCCAGCGGTTTCAGCTTCGCGGAAGAAGCGCTCCTTGACTTCTTCGAGTTCGTCTTCCTCAAACTCCTGCGACAGCGCCATGGTTTTGATCGCCACCACGCGGGAAATTTTCGGATCCTTGCCGAGGTAAACCGCGCCCATCGCGCCCTTGCCCAGCTCGCGCTCCACTTCGTAGCGACCCAGCATGGGTTTTTCCACGCCGGAGCCTTCCAGCACCAGCGTGCCGCCGGGCGAGCCGGAGGAGGCGCCGCCGAGAATGACGGTTTCTTCCATTGCCTGCGCGCGGTTGCTGCGATCCTTGATGTCGCGGAAGGAATCGTCGTGCTCGGCGATGTAGTCATACACCGACTTGGCCTTGTTGAACTGGCGTTTGCGTTCGTAGTCCAGCGCCAGGTTGTACAGCAGCTCCAGCGCCGACTTGTCGACCGGCAGCTTGCGGAATTTTTCGAAGGCCATGTCGAGCTGGCCCTGACCTTGCAATGACAGCCCCAGCATGCGGTTGCTTTCCGCCGATTCGATATCGAGTCTGGCCTTGCCTTTTTCGGTGAGCAGGAAGCGTTTGGTGGTCAGTAACAGATGGCCGGTAATCAGCAGCAACAATGGCATCATCAATTGAATCCACATGCCCTGGGTGGTCATGCTGATGTAGTTGGTGAGGAACAGGGTCAGCGCCAGCGCCGCCGTAATAACGAAACCGATTGCGGCGCCAAGGCGCGGCAACAGCAGCATCAGGTACAGCGCCACCAGCACCACCGCCGCGGCGGTGGCGTAACCGCCCCAGGACGGTTCGATGAAAAAGTCTTCGTTGAGGATGCTGGATACTGAATGCGCCAGCGTCACCACCGGCGCCATTGCCGGGTTGATGGGGGTGACCATGCTGTCGCCAACGCCGTAGGCAGTAGCGCCAATCAGCACGATTTTATCCTTGTATTTCTCCGCCGGAATCTTGCCCTGCAACACATCGTAGAACGAATCGACCGGGAAGGCGGGGCCAAATTCGGTGTCGTTATAGAAAAAGGTGTGCATCATCGAGAACGGATCGGTTTTGATTTTGAGGCGACCCAGTTGTACGCTGTCGCTCACCACCACCCTGATGTCATCCACGCCGAGGTTCAGGCTTTTGGCCGCCAGCATCAGCGCCAGCGAGGGATAATAATCGTCGTAATAATTCACCACCAGCGGTTCGGTGCGAATTGCGCCGTCGACATCGGGCAGGGTGGCGAGCGAACCAATCGCCGCCGCCTGCTCGCCGATGACCGGAATCGGCGGAATCGCTTCGACCATGGGAATCGGATACATGCCATCCGGATTGGTGGCAGGGCCATCGATGATGTTGTTGTCAGGCAGCTTGTTGCGCTGCACATAATCGGGCAGGTTGTCATCCGGCCGGCCAATCGGTTCGCCGGGAATGAACGGCATCGCCAGCACCACGTTTTGCGCGGCGGCCATGCTTTCGGCCAGCTTGCTGTCGGTGTCGAGCGTATCTTCAGCGGAGGCGAGGAATTCCATGTAAGCGCCAAGTTCATCGGTCACCTGTGACGACAGCGGCGATTCGGCGAGGAAGTCGGCAATCATCTGCACCGCTTTTTGCCCGTTTGCGTCGCGTTTGGATTTGACCAGTTCGCGCGCGGAGTCAATCGTCAGGTTCAGGTCTTCCACCATCAGCGGAATGGTCGCCAGCGTGCTTTGTTCGAACGCGCCGCGCAGTTCGCGGATAAATTCCAGGCCAGGGTCGATTTGCGGTTCCAGAAAAAACACGGTCTGGCCAATCACCCTGGCGCCGCCCTGTTGCAGGATGCTGTACATTTGCGCCTGCACATCCCGGGGCCACGGCCAGCGGCCGATGTTGGCGATGCTTTCATCATCTATTGCTATGATGGCGATTTTGTCGCTGGGCGCCCGGTCGGAGGATTGCACGCCGAGGTCGTAGGCGCTGCGCTCCATGCTTTGAATGAAATCGAAAAAGAGTGAGGCGAAAATGAAAGCCAGGGTAATCAGAAGGCCGACAAACCAGTCGCTTTTCCATATCCCTTGTTTCATGGTGGTCTCCGCAGTTTTGTTATTGTTGTGGGTGCAGAACCGCGCTTGATGCGCGCAATCCTGAATGCTAACTGCCGACGCCAGCAGGATAGCACAGTTTGTTCCTCTATTATTTAGTCGATAATCCGGCAAATTTGGCCGGGCAGAGGCTGTTTTTATACTATTGCGGTGAAAATACCGCGACGCTGGTCACAGCCAGGACAAATACATATTGGTGTTATTGCAACAGCGGCATGAGCAGGCGATTGTGCAGCACGCTGGCCATGGTGGCGCCAACCTTGCCGGCGAGACGCTCCAGGAGGTCTTCAGTCACGGCGTATTCGACAATGTTTTCCTCGCCAATGACTTCACGCGCGACATAACTGGCGCTGCCGAGTTCGTCCACCAGACCCAGCTCCAGTCCTTGTTCGCCGCTCCAGATCAGACCGGAAAACAATCCATCAACGCTGGTGTTAAGGCGTTCGCCGCGGCCATCCTTTACCGCCTGGATAAACTGCTGGTGAATCGTGGTGAGCAGGGTTTGCAAGTGCTGGCGGGCTTCCGGATTAACCGGCAGGAACGGGTCAAGCAGCGCCTTGTTTTCACCGGCGGTGAGGGTGCGGCGCTCGACGCCGAGTTTTTTCATCGCATCGACAAAACCGAAGTTGTCCATGCGCACGCCAATGGAGCCGACAATGCTGGCCTTGTCGGCGTATATCTTGTCAGCGGCGGAAGCCACGTAATAGCCGCCGGATGCGCAAATATCGGTTATCACCGCGTACATCGGGATGTCTTCGTGTTCTTTTTTCAGGCGTTTGATTTCATCGTAAATGTATCCCGCCTGCACCGGCGTGCCGCCGGGGCTGTTGATGCGCAGAATCACGCCTGCGGTTTTTTCATCCTCAAAAGCGTCGCGCAGCGCGGTGACGATATTGTCGGCGCTGGCTTTTTCGCCATCGGCAATCAGGCCGTTAAGATTGACCAGCGCGGTGTGTTTCTCCGCGAGTTTGGCGGTCTGGGTGATTTGCGGGTCGGTGTACAGCACCAGAATGGTGGTGAGATAGGCGAAGGTGAGCAGTTTGAAAAAAATGCCCCAGCGGCGCGCGCGGCGCTGTTCGCGAAAACTGGACTCGGCCAGTTTGGTAATAACATCGCGTTCCCATTTTTCGTTGTGTTCACTCATGTGTCGGTTCCGTTTTGTGCTCAGCTAATGTTGCCGGTTAATGAATTGTCTGAAGTATGGCCCAAAAATGTGTATAAATCCGTGACATGCTGCAAACACGCCAGCGGGCTGAATTGCATCAGCACCGCTTCATTGTGCGCGCCGTGGGTGACGCCAATGGCGTCGACGCCGGCATTGCCCGCCATCAGCATATCGTGTTCGCTGTCGCCAATCATCAGGCTGTGAGCGGCATCAATCTGGTAATCGTTCAGAATCGACAGCAACATTTCCGGATGCGGTTTGGAAGCGTATTCGCCAGCGCAACGCGTGGTGACGAATATGTCCTGCATGGCGTGTTCCTGCAGGGCGCGATCCAGCCCGGGGCGGCTCTTGCCGGTGGCCACCGCCAGCAGATAACCCTGCGCTTTCAGTTCTTCCAGCATGTCGCGCACGCCTTCGAACAATGGCGTCGGCGTCGGGTTGTCGTAAAGAAAATCCTGCTTGTACACTTCCGCCGCCTGCAACTGCGTGGCTTCATCGGCGTCAGGCAATAACCGCGCAATCGCTTCCATCAACCCCATGCCAATCACATCCCGCGCCACCTGTTCGTCAACCTGCAAGCCGCACACCTTGTGCGCAGCGGTTTGCAGGCTGGTGGTAATGCGTTCGATGGAGTCAATCAGGGTGCCGTCCC
The DNA here is from genome assembly GCA_026995045.1 of Gammaproteobacteria bacterium. Taxonomy (GTDB): domain Bacteria; phylum Pseudomonadota; class Gammaproteobacteria; order SZUA-229; family SZUA-229; genus S139-92. Next base: position 5,501 of record JALWPK010000222.1, read on the forward strand.
AGTCGAATACCAGGCATTTGTATCGGGTGTTTGTTGGCATGGGTATATTATGTGTTGAGGATAGCGCATTTTGCCACAAGCCTAATCGCGTACGGGATTTTGTTTTGCCACATAGGGGGGTAAAGTCATCGCAGACGTGCAGTGAACACAAAGGATATATGTATTGCAGAACCGGCTTCAGCAATTCAGGTGCTGTGGGCGCCATCGTTCACGACCGAAGTCGCTCCTACGAATCCTCAGTGTTCTCTGCGCCCTCTGTGGCAAATTTATTATTCCTGTCATCCCGAGCGGAGCCGAGGGATCTCGCGCCACAGACCATGCCCTTTGAGATTTCTCCCTGCGGTCGAAATGACACCCAGGCTCAACAAAGAAAGTTCTCTGCGTCCTTTGCGCCTTTGCGGTGAACCCAACGAGGCTACAATTTTTTCCACCCCGCATCCGGCCTGAAGCGGTCGCCATACTTCACCTGTAGGCTTTCCAGCAGTTTGCGCTGGTTGTCGACGCCGCTTTCGCGGATGTGGTGAATCGGGCCGCCGCGGAAGGGGGCGAAGCCGGTGCCGAAGATGACGCCGGCGTCGATCAGTTCGTCGCTGGCGACGATTTTTTTGCGGTAGCAGGTCAGGCTTTCATTCAGCAGGCGCATGATCATGCGATCCTGCGCGGTTTGCAGCTGGCTTTTGTCGCCGATTTTCTGTTTCACCGGCTTGCCGTTTTTGTATTGATAAAAACCGGAGCCGGATTTTTTGCCCAGCTTGCCGTCGTCAACCATTTTGTCGAGGTTGGCGGGCAGGTCGGTTCCCAGGGCTTTGGACAGAATGTCGGCGACCGAGCGGCACACGTCGAGGCCCACGGTGTCGGCCAGTTCAATCGGTCCCATCGGCATGCCGAAGTCGGTAGCGGCCTTGTCGATGAGTTCGGCCTGTACGCCTTCGCCGAGCATGGTGACGGCTTCCAGCAGATACGGCATCAGGATGCGGTTGACCAGAAAACCGGGCGAGCTTTTGGTTGGCAGTGGCAGTTTGCCGATGCCCTGGGTGAAGGCCAGCGCCTGTTGCATCACGGTGGGGTCGGTGGACTCGCCGTGTATTACTTCCACCAGCGGCATCATCGCCACCGGGTTGAAAAAGTGCAGGCCGACCAGGCGTTCGGGTTTGGCCAGGCACGTGCACAAATCTTCCAGCATGATGCTGGAGGTATTGGTGGCCAGAATCGCATCCGGCTTCATCCTGGGTTCGATGTCGCGGTACAGGCTTTGCTTGGCTTCCAGGTTTTCGAAAATGGCTTCGATGACAATATCCGCGCTGGCGACGCCATTGCCCTTGTGGTCGGGTATCAGGCGGTCGTTGGCGTGACGAATCGCGCGGCGGTCGCGTTTGTATTTTTTGCCGAATGATTGTTGCGCGCGCTTCACCATTTGCGCGAGGCGGCCGGTGTCGGTGTCCTGCACGGTGACGGTGTAGCCCTGTATCGCACACCATGATGCAATATCGCCGCCCATGACGCCGGCGCCGATGACGTGAACATGCGCCGGTTTGTAGCGCAGTTGCTTGCCCTCGCGTTTGAGCGCTTCCTGCAAAAAGAACACACGCACCAGATTGTGCGCGGTATCGGTGGTCGCCAGCCGCGCCACCGAAATCGCTTCCTCGCGCAGCATGCGCTCCGGGTTGCCGCCATAGCGTTGCCACAGGTCTATCAGGGCATAGGGCGCGGGATAATGTTCGGCTTTGGCCTTGCGCGCCACCTGCTTGCGCATTTGTGACGCCACCAGCGGACGTAGCAGGCCGTTATTCAATATGCGTTTTGTCCATTTGAGCTGGCGCGGTTGCGGCGCATTCAGCGCAAAATGAATCGCGGCATTTTTCAGTTGCCGCAGCGGCACGCATTCGTCAACCAGCCCCAGTTTTTTCGCCGTGCGCGCTGGCAGGGCGCGGCCGGTGAGCATGATGTTCATCGCCGCCAGCGGTCCCATGCGTTTGATCGAACGCACGGTGCCGCCATAACCGGGGTGAATGCCGAGTTTGATTTCGGGCAGGCCAATGCGGGTTTTGTTGTCATCACTGGCGATGATGTAATCGCAGGCCAGCGACAGTTCCGTGCCGCCGCCCAGACACATGCCGTGCACCATGCTGATGGTGGCGCAGGGCATGGCGGCCACCTTGTTCATCACCTTGTGACCGCGGTCGAGAAAAGCCTGCGATTTTTCGGGCGAGTCCAGTGTGGTGAATTCCTGGATATCCGCGCCGAAAATAAAACTGTCTTTTTTGTCGGAAACGATGATGATGGCCTGCGGCAAGTCCTGTTGCAGTTCATCCATCAGCTCATAGAGTTCGTCCAGCACCTCGCCGGCGAGCAGGTTGACCTTTGAGTCCGCCTTGTCCAGATGGCACCAGGCGATACCGTGTTCATCACGTTCGACTTTCCAGTTTTTGTAGTCAGGCATGGTCAGGTGTTCCTGTCAGGTTGTTTTTGCCGCAGAGGCGCAGAGTTCGCAGAGCGTTTGTTTCGTCACCGTTTAAATACATGCTAATGCCCGTAGACTGTTTCCACAGTCTGGCTTGTGTGCGCAGGCGGCAATATTTTTCTGTGTGCTCCGCGCCTCTGTGGCAAACATTTATACATTAACATTCTCAATCAACATGGCGCCGCCCTGGCCGCCGCCTATGCACAGGCTGGCCATACCGCGTTTTGTATTTGTACGTTGCAACACTTTCGCAAGATGCAGCACGATGCGCGCGCCGCTGGCGCCGACCGGATGACCCAAGCTGATGCCGCCGCCGTCAACGTTGAGCTTGTCATGCGGGATTTCGCCCATCGGCTGATCCAGTCCGAGTTCGGTCTTGCAGTAGTCGTGTTCCCGCCAGGCGGCGATGTTGCCCAGCACCTGAGTGGCGAAGGCTTCGTTGATTTCCCAGTAATCGATGTCATCAATCGCCAGTTCATTACGCAACATTACCGGTGTCATCGAATGCACCGGGCCCATGCCCATGACCGCCGGGTCGAGACCGGCCCACTGTGAGTCCCTGATTTCCGCCAGCACCGGCAGATTGTGTTTTTCGATGGCTTGTTCACTGGCGAGCAGCAGCCAGCTGGCGCCATCGGTAATTTGCGCACTGTTGCCGGCGGTGACATTGCCGTATTTTTTGTCGAAGGCGGGGCGTAGCTTGGCCAGTTTTTCCACGCTGGAATCGGCGCGTACGCCGTCGTCATGATCGTAGACTTTGCCTTTGGCGTCGTACAGCACTTCGATTTCATCCAGATAGCCGTTTTCCTGCGCCTTGACCAGACGCTGGTGACTGGCGACCGCGAACTCGTCCATTTGTTTTCGGGTGATGCCAAAGCGGGCGGTGATGTTTTCTGCGGTCTCGCCCATGCCGAGGCCGACCACGTCGTCAGTTAAACCAAACAACAGAGCGATGACGGGTTTCAAATGACCGGGACGGAATTTGCCGAACACGGCGAGGCGTTGACCCAGCGTGCGCGCGCGCATCAGGTCGCCGAGCCAGTTCACCATTTTTTCGTTGTACAGCACCGGCGCGCGGCTCATGGTTTCAACCCCGCCCGCCAGCACCATGTCGGCATAGCCATTCGCGATATTGCGGTAAGCACTGTCCAGCGCCTGCATGCCGGAGGCGCAGTTGCGCTGCACTGTCCATGCCGGCACGGTTTGCGGAATGCCGAGGCGCAAGGCGGCGACGCGGGCGATGTTGGCTTCGCGCTCGCTGGGCATCATGCAGCCGAGTATCACTTCATCAAGATTGTCCAAAGTAAAGGTATGCCGCACCAGCAGGGCGCGACCGGCCTGCACCGCCATGTCGCTGGCGCTGAACGGGCCGGGTTTGCCGCGGGCTTTCAGTTGCGGCGAGCGGCTGCCGTCGACGATATAAACCTTTCTTCCCGTGTTTGTCTCAGCCATGAAGATTGCTCACTTGTTTGTCGGTGTGATCAGATATGTCATTCTGATTGTTATCCGGCGCCTTGTCTGCCGGGTTGGTATAGCGCGGCGTGACAACCCGCCAGTCCTTGCCGGCAAACTCGTCTACCTTGATGGCATCCATTACCGCTAGGCGCACCTGTTGCAACTGTTCGTATTCCTGCTGGTTGATGATCTGTTTTTCAAGCGCTTCGTCAACCAGCAGGGCATCGTCCGTGACCAGCTTACCGCTTTTTCTGGCTTCGCGTAATCGTTTCTCCAGCTCACTGGCGGCCAGCACCTTGCGCAATGCAAACAGGATGCGGCCGGAAGGATCATCCGGGCTTTCGTTGATATAAATTCCCTTCGCCAGCCGGTCGCGCGTATCCGAAGGCGTCAACAACAGCCGCGCCAGTTTATGTCCGAGCTTGTCAGACGGACGCTGATAGGGTTTGGTCAACGGAAACACCAGCATGTTGAGCAAACTGCCAACAACCGGTGCCGGCAGATTTTTCATCACGCCCTTGAATGCGGTTTGAATATTGAACAGCGCATCATCACAGGCCCATTGCAATAGGGGGATATCTTCGGGCTTGCCGCCCTGGTTTTCGAAATGTTTCAGCGTGGCGGTGAGCACATACATATTCGACAAAGCGTCGGCCAGCCGGCCGGAAAGTTTTTCGCGGCGTTTCAGCGTGCCGCCCAGTATCGCCAGGCAGGCGTCGGTGAGCAGCGCAAACGCTGAACTCATGCGAATCAGTTGCCGGTAGTAATAGCCGGTTGCGCCCTTGCCTGGATGCCGGACAAAGCGCGCTGATGTGACGCTTAACCAGAATGTACGCATCACATTGCTGATGACAAAACCGATATGCGCGAACAGGGCGTTGTCGAAATCAATCAGCCCCTTGTGTTTGTCGTTACTGTGAATCGCTTCGACTTCTTTTAGCAAGTAGGGATGACTGCGCATCGCGCCCTGGCCAAAAATAATCAGCGATCGGGTCAGGATGTTGGCGCCTTCCACGGTGATGCCGACCGGAATCAGTTGATAGCCGCGCCCCAGAAAATTATTCGGCCCCATGCAAATCGCATGACCGCCGTGTATATCCATCGCATGATTCACCACTTCGCGCATGCGCTCCATAATCTGCTGTTTGACCACGCCGGAAATCACCGATGGGACTTCGCCGTTGTCGAGGCTGGACAGCACCAGACTGCGCGCCGCGTCAATGGCATAGGTTTGCCCGGCGATTTCGGCCAGCGGTTCCTCGATGCCTTCAAAAAAACCGATCGGCATGTGAAACTGCTGGCGGATGCGCGCATAGGAGCCGGTGTAGAGCGAGGCCATCTTGCTTGCGGCCGTGCCCAGCGCAGGCAGTGAAATGGCGCGGCCATCGGACAGGCATTCCATCAACATGCTCCAGCCCTTGCCGACATAATCCACGCCGCCAATAATCCAGTCCATCGGGATGAACACATCCTTGCCGCGAATCGGCCCGTTCATGAACGCCTGGTTTGCCGGGAAGTGACGATGGCCGATTTCCACGCCTTCGGTATCGCGTTTCACCAGCGCCAGGGTGATGCCGCGATCGACTTCGTCGCTGAGCAAATGATCCGGGTCATACAGCTTGAAGGCGATGCCGAGCAGGGTGGCGACCGGCGCCAGCGTGATATAGCGTTTTTCCCAGTTCAGGCGCACGCCGAGCACGTTGTCCTCGCCATTGAAACTGCCGTAACACACCACGCCGGTATCAGGCATGGCGCCGGCGTCACTGCCGGCATGCGGACCGGTCAAACCGAAGCAGGGGATTTCCGTGCCATCCGCCAGCCGCGGCAGGTAATAATCCTTTTGTTCCTTCGTGCCATAGGTCATCAGCAGCTTGCCGGGGCCGAGTGAGTTTGGCACCATCACGGTGACTGCAGCCGAACCGCTGCGGCTGCCGATTTTCATCACCACTTCGGAATGCGCCAGGTTGGAAAACTCCAGTCCGCCGTATTGCTTCGGAATAATCATGGCGAAGAATTTGTTGTCCTTGATGAACTGCCACGCCTCGGGTGTCAAATCAAAATCTTCGTGTGTGATTTGCCAGTCATTGAGCATGGCGCACAGCTCTTCCACCGGGCCGTCGAGAAAGGCCTGTTCCTCCTCAGTGAGTTTCGGCGGTGGCAACTGACGCACCACATTGAAATCGGGTTTGCCGCTGAACAGTTCGGCTTCCCACCACACATCACCGGCATCCAGCGCTTCCTGCTCGGTTTGCGAAATGGTGGGCATGGCTTTTGCCATCGCCTTGTAAATGAAGCGGCTGAACAGCATGCGCCGCAGCGGCTTGATGTTCAGCGGCGCAAAGATGGCGGCGTAGACCAGCCACAGTGCGGTGAGTTGGGAAGCGGGCGGTGAGGCAAGCGACTGATGCGCCAACAGCACAATCGCGATGCACAACGACCACAGAATCAACGGCCAGCGAAAATAAGCCGCCAGTAACAAAATTGCAGGTACTGCGAGGAACCAGAGGCTTGTCATCTTTACCTACCTTGTGACCGTGTCACAGCCGGATTGTCGGGGGTTGGCGCGTGTCGATTTACCTGTCTACTGCGTTGCCGCCGGGGTTGCCTGTGTTATCGGACGGCGATAATGAAAGTCTAGTCTCTTATAAGACAAAAGTTGCGATATGCAGTTCATTGTATGGCAATAACTGGCTGTTTTACAATGGAATGTGTTTTGTTTGTTTTGCCACAGAGGGCACAGAGTACACGGAGGTTTGTTTTTAAAATCCAACGCGGAGCAGTTGTGTTGAAAGTCAACCCGCATCCACATATTGCCAGGGCGTTTGGTTCTTGACCATCGTGTTGAGTGTCACCAGCAACTTGCGCATGCAAGCCGTGATGGCCACCTTGAACGGTTTGCCC
>JALWPK010000223.1 GCA_026995045.1 Gammaproteobacteria bacterium
TGGACGCTGTCCAGAAAGCGAATTCAGGTCACCCGGGCGCGCCCATGGGCATGGCCGATATCGCCGAAGTGTTGTGGAACGATTACATGAAACACAATCCGACCAACCCCGAGTGGGCGGATCGCGATCGCTTCATCCTGTCCAACGGCCACGGCTCCATGCTGATTTATTCGCTGTTGCACCTCACCGGTTACGACCTCAGCATCGAGGATCTGAAACAGTTCCGTCAGCTGCACTCCAAAACCCCAGGTCACCCGGAATACGGCTACGCGCCGGGCGTGGAAACCACCACCGGCCCGCTGGGTCAGGGCATCACCAATGGCGTGGGCATGGCGATTGCCGAGCGCGCGCTGGCCGCCGAATTCAATACCGACGAGCACACCATTGTTGATCACAACACCTACGTGTTCCTCGGCGACGGCTGCTTGATGGAAGGCATTTCCCACGAAGCCTGCTCACTGGCCGGCACCCTGGGGCTGGGCAAACTGATTGCCTTCTGGGATGACAACGGTATTTCCATCGACGGCCACGTTGAAGGCTGGTTTGCCGATGACACGCCGATGCGTTTTGAGTCTTACGGCTGGCACGTGGTGCGCGATGTTGACGGCCACGATTCTGACGCCATCGCCAAAGCAATTGAAGAAGCCAAATCCGTCACCGACAAGCCCACCATGATTTGCTGCAAGACCGTGATCGGCTTTGGTTCGCCCAACAAGTGCGGTTCGCACGACTGTCACGGCGCGCCGCTGGGCGAAGACGAAATTGCCCTGACCCGCAAGGAGCTGGGCTGGGAGCACCCGCCGTTCGTTGTGCCGGATGAAATCTACGCCGGCTGGGACGCAAAGGAAAAAGGCGCGGCTGCCGAAGCGGCCTGGAATGAAACTTTCGTCGCCTACAAGGCCGCCAACCCGGAACTGGCCGCCGAGTTTGAACGCCGCATGGCGGGCGAGTTGCCGGCTGACTGGTCTGGCAAGGCTGACGCCTTCATCAAGTCAGTGAATGAGGCGGCTGAATCACTGGCTACCCGTCAGGCATCACTCAAATCTATCGAAGGTTATGCCGCTGCCCTGCCTGAAATCTTCGGCGGTTCGGCTGACCTCGGTTGCTCCAACCTGACTGAATGGTCAGGCCACAAGCCGATGCGCAAGGACAACCCGCGCGCCAACTACATCAACTATGGCGTGCGCGAGTTCGGCATGAGCGCCATCATGAACGGCATCGCCCTGCACGGTGGTTATATTCCGTTCGGCGCCACCTTCCTGATGTTCTCGGAATATGCGCGCAACGCATTGCGCATGGCGGCGCTGATGAAAATCCGCAGCATCTTTGTTTACAGCCATGACTCCATCGGTCTTGGCGAAGACGGCCCGACCCATCAGGCGATCGAGCAGATTCCGACCCTGCGCATGATTCCCAACATGCAGGTGTGGCGCGCATGCGACACCGTGGAAAGCGCGGTCAGCTGGCGCGCGGCGATTGAGCGCACCGGCGGCCCGTCCTGCCTGATTTTCTCTCGCCAGGGTCTGCCGTTCCAGCAGCGCAGCGAGGAGCAGATTGCCAACATCAGCAAGGGTGGCTATGTGCTGAAAGACTGCGACGGCACACCGGACGCCATTATCATCGCCACCGGTTCGGAAGTGGCGTTGGCAATGGGCGCCGCCGAGCAGCTGGCTGACAAGAAGATTCGCGTGGTTTCCATGCCTTGCACCAACGTGTTTGATGCGCAGGATGAGGCTTATAAAGAGTCTGTGCTGCCATCCGTCGTTACCGCTCGCGTGGCTGTGGAAGCTGCGGTCACTGACGGCTGGTACAAATACGTTGGCGCAAACGGCGCCATTGTCGGTATCGATCGCTTTGGTGAATCTGCTCCGGCTGGCGAGCTGTTCGAGTACTTTGGCTTCACCGTTGACAATGTGGTCAAAGCGGTCAACAGCGTACTGTAACCACCAGATAAACACATAAACATCTTTAATCTATCAGGAGAACACAATGACTATTAAAGTCGGTATTAACGGTTTCGGCCGTATCGGTCGCATGGCCTTCCGTGCAATTTCAAAAGACTTCCCGGAAATCGAAGTCGTTGGTATTAACGACCTGCTGGACGCAGACTACCTCGCTTACATGCTGAAGTACGATTCTGTACACGGTAACTTCGATGGTGATATCGCAGTCGAAGGCAACAACCTGGTTGTCAACGGCAAGAAAATCCGTCTGACCGCCGAACGCGACCCGGCCAACCTGGCGTGGGGCGATGTCGGCGCGGATCTGGTTATCGAATCCACCGGCTTCTTCCTCACCGAAGAAACCGCACAGAAACACATCGACGCTGGCGCCAAGAAAGTCGTCATGTCCGCGCCTTCAAAAGATGGCACCCCGATGTTTGTTTATGGCGTCAACCACGAAACCTATGCTGGCCAGGCCATTGTTTCCGCCGCCTCCTGCACCACCAACTGCCTGGCGCCGGTCGCCAAGGTGCTGAACGACAAGTGGGGCATCAAGCGTGGTCTGATGACCACGGTTCACGCTGCAACCGCCACTCAGAAAACCGTTGACGGTCCGTCACAGAAAGACTGGCGTGGCGGCCGCGGCATTCTGGAAAACATCATTCCGTCATCCACCGGCGCAGCCAAGGCGGTTGGCGTGGTGCTGCCCGAGCTGAACGGCAAACTTACCGGCATGGCTTTCCGCGTGCCGACTTCCGACGTGTCTGTTGTTGACCTGACCTGTGAGCTGAACAGCGAAGCGTCTTATGACGACATCTGTGCTGCGATGAAAGCCGCTTCCGAGTCTGGCGACATCAGCAAGACCCTGGGCTACACCGACGAGAAAGTGGTTTCCACTGACTTCCGCGGCTGTGGTTTCTCATCCATCTTCGACGCCGAAGCCGGCATCGCGCTGGATGGCACGTTTGTGAAGCTGGTTTCATGGTATGACAATGAGTATGGATACACCTGTAACATGCTTCGCTTCGTCGAGCACGTCTCCAAGTAAGGATCTTTTGCACGATAGCGGCGTTGCGAGGATGTTTTGAGTGCTCACGTACTGGTGTACGCTCCGCGCTCAAAACATCCTCGCGCCTTGCTCTCACACAAAATCTCCTCACTTGGTGTAAACGCCTGGCTCGGTTGGCAAAAGCTGACCGGGCTGGCTTGTTTATTACAGGAACTTAACCGGTCGATACGCAGTATTGTTTGTTAAGTAGTTTTATTTAACAAACCGTATTTCAAAAAATTATTCAGGAGTTTTCTCATGGCTTTTATCAAGCTGACTGATCTGGATCTTGCCGGCAAGCGCGTGCTGATTCGCGCTGACCTGAACGTGCCGGTGAAAGATGGCAAGGTAACCTCCGATGCGCGCATTACCGCATCGATGCCGACTATCGAGCATTGCATGAATGCCGGCGCCAAGGTGCTGGTGATGTCACATCGCGGCCGCCCCGAAGAAGGCAAGGTGGATGAGGAAAATTCCATGGCGCCGATTGCGGCAGACATGTCCGCCAAGCTGGGCAAGGAAGTGCGGTTGATTAAGGATTATCTGGCCAACACGCCGGAAGTCGCGGAAGGCGAGGTCGTGCTGCTGGAAAATGTGCGCTTCAATGTGGGCGAGAAAAAGGACGACGAAGAACTGTCCAAAAAATACGCGGCGCTGTGCGATGTGTTTGTAATGGACGCATTTGGCACCGCGCATCGCGCCCAGGCTTCCACCCACGGCGTCGGCGTGCACGCGCCAATTGCCTGCGCCGGACTGTTGCTGTCCAGTGAGCTGGACAACCTGGCCAAGGCGCTGGCCGATCCGGCGCGTCCGATGGTGGCGATTGTTGGCGGCTCCAAGGTGTCAACCAAGCTCACCGTGCTGGAAGCGCTGTCAGAAAAAGTCGACCAGCTGGTGGTTGGCGGCGGCATCGCCAACACCTTCCTCAAGGCGGTGGGTTATAACGTTGGCAAATCACTGTGTGAAGATGATCTGGTTGATACCGCCAAACAGCTGATCGAAAAAATGAAAGCGCGCGGCGCGAACATTCCGATTGCAACCGATGTTGTGGTTGGCAAGGAGTTTTCCGAAGACGCTGAAGCCACATTGAAAAAAGCTGACGAAGTGGCTGACGATGACATGATTTTTGACATCGGCCCCGAGTCCGCCAAGGAGCTGGCCGACATCATCATGAAAGCCGGCACCATCGTGTGGAACGGCCCGGTTGGCGTGTTCGAGTTCGACCAGTTTGGCGAAGGCACCAAAACCATTTCCATGGCGATTGCCAACTCGCCCGGTTTCAGCCTGGCGGGCGGTGGCGACACCATTGCCGCGATTCAGAAATATGACATCTATGACAAGGTTTCGTATATCTCTACAGCGGGTGGGGCTTTCCTCGAATATCTGGAAGGCAAAACACTGCCGGCTGTCGCCATGCTGGAAGCGCGCGCAGCAGAGCAACAATAACGCAGAGCGGGGCGCATCGCCCCGCTTTTGCATGATACGCAACCAAGACAAGGCGAAATGCGCAGAACCAAAATAGTTGCCACAGTAGGCCCCGCTTCAAGCTCATCGGATGTGCTCAAGGACATGATTCGGGCGGGCGTGGATGTGTTTCGTCTCAACTTCTCACACGGCTCCGCCGAAGAGCAGAAAAAACGCGCCGAGCTGATTCGCATCTGCAGCGACAACATGGGTCGCGTGGTCAGCATTCTGGCTGATTTGCAGGGGCCGAAAATCCGCACCGAAAAATTTGTAGACGGCAAGGTGCAGCTGATCAAGGGTGAAACTTTCATTCTTGACGCCTCACTGGACAAAAACGCCGGCACCGCCGAGCGTGTAGGCATTACCTACAAGGATCTGCCCAAGGATGTCAAACCGGGCGATGTGCTGTTGCTGGATGACGGTCGCGTCGAGCTGGAAGTGCAGAAAGTAGCGGGCGATGAAATTCACACAACTGTTTTGTATACCAGCGAGCTGTCCAACAACAAGGGCATCAATCTGAAAGGCGGCGGCCTGTCCGCGCCCGCGCTTACTGACAAGGACAAAGAGGACATCAAGACCGCGGCCGAAATGGAAGCGGATTTTGTCGCATTGTCCTTCGCGCGCACAGCGGACGATGTCAACGAATGCCGTCGCCTGCTGCGCGAAGCCGGCGGGCACGGCGGCATCGTCACCAAGATTGAGCGCGCCGATGCGATACAGAATATCGACGACATTATTGATGCATCCGATGTCATCATGGTGGCGCGCGGCGATCTGGGTGTGGAGATGGGTGACGCCGAGTTGCCCGCAATTCAGAAAAGTCTGATTAAAAATGCGCGCTCCCGCGACCGGGTGGTGATTACCGCCACCCAGATGATGGAATCGATGATCGAAAATCCGATTCCGACCCGTGCTGAAGTGTTTGATGTCGCCAACGCCGTGCTCGATGGCACCGATGCGGTGATGCTGTCCGGTGAAACCGCCGTTGGCCGTTACCCGGAAAAAGTAGTCAAGGCGATGGGGCGCATCTGCGAGCACGCGGAAAAGCAGCGCATTGCGCTGGTGTCGGATCACCGCGTTGACCTTACATTTGGTCGGGTTGATGAAGCCATCGCCATGGCTACAATGTATTCCGCCAATCACCTGCGGGTGAACGCCATTGCGTCACTGACCGAATCCGGCGCCACCGTGCGCTGGATGTCGCGCATCAGCTCCGGGATTCCGATTTATGCGCTGACCCGAAACCTGAGCACCCTGCGCCGGGTGACGATTTACCGCGGCGTTTATCCGGTAAGTGTCGAATTTGATAAGATTGGCCCCTACAACGTCACCCACGGCGTGGTCGAACTGCTGAAAGAGAAAAAAATAGTGGATACGGGTGACCGGGTGATAGTAACGCGCGGCGACATGCTCGGTGGTTCGGGCGGCGGCAGTAACGCGATGAAGATTGTGGATGTCGACTGATTGCCAGCGCATCAGTTTATATGCAGAAAGCGGGTTGGCTGGCTAACCCGGATAATCAAGATTAGTTTTTGAATCAGGTCGGTGTAACAGCCGGAACAATAATGAGTTGGAGGTCGAAATGGCTTTAATTTCAATGAGACAATTGCTGGATCACGCTGCCGAGAATGACTACGGCATGCCAGCGTTTAACGTAAACAACATGGAGCAGGTGCACGCCATCATGCAGGCGGCGGATGAAACCAACAGCCCGGTTATCATGCAGGGCTCCGCCGGCGCGCGCGCCTATGCAGGCGAACCGTTCCTGCGTCATCTGATTTCTGCGGCTATCGAAATGTACCCGCATATTCCGGTTGTGATGCATCAGGACCACGGATCCGAGCCGGCAGTCTGCCTGCGCTCCATCCAGTCCGGCTTCAGCTCGGTAATGATGGACGGCTCATTGATGCCAGACATGAAAACCCCTTCATCCTATGAATACAACGTTGAAGTCACCAAAAAAGTTGTCGAAATGGCGCACGCCTGTGGCGTTTCTGTTGAAGGCGAGCTGGGTTGCCTGGGTTCGCTGGAAACCGGCGAAATGGGTGAAGAAGACGGCCACGGCGCCGAAGGCAAGCTGGACATGGATCAGCTGCTGACCGACGTTGAAGAAGCGGCGGACTTTGTTGAAAAAACCGGCGTCGATGCGCTGGCGATTGCGATTGGCACCTCACACGGCGCCTACAAGTTCACCAAGGAGCCGGATGGCGACATTCTGCGTATTGACCGCATTCGCGACATTCACGCCCGCATCCCGAACACCCATCTGGTAATGCACGGTTCCTCTTCTGTGCCGCAGGACTGGCTGGAAATCATCAACAACTACGGCGGCGACATGGGTCAGACCTACGGCGTGCCTGTGGAAGAAATTGCTGAAGGCATCAAGAACGGCGTGCGCAAGGTGAATATCGACACCGACCTGCGTATGGCTTCAACCGGCGCCATCCGCAAACACATGGCGGAAAACCCGCCCAACTTCGACCCGCGTAAATTCCTCAAGGAATCCACCAAGGCGATGAAAGAAATCTGCAAGGCCCGTTACGAGGCGTTTGGTTCTGCCGGCCAAGCCGACAAGATCAAGGCGGTTTCACTGGAAAAAATGGTCGATTTCTACAAGTAATAACAACAACGGAAACTGGCTGTATAAAAAGGGGCTGTTTAACAGCCCCTTTTTTGATTTGAATAAAATCTGCCACGGAGGCCACAGAGTACACGGAGAGTTTGTTTGCAGGTTGCGAAAGTATTTTGATAGTGGCGGCAAGTGTCATATAACGCAGCCTGTGGCGCAGGAACCCTCGGCTACGCTCGGGGTGACAGAACAACCTCTGCGTCTTTGCGGTAAAACAAACAACAACTCTCCGTGTGCTCTGTGGCCTCTGTGGCAAAAAAATAATTACAGGAGACAAATATGTCCGAACTGGAAATAGAAGATCAGGTCGTCGGCGAAGGCGACGAAGCGCTTGCCGGGCAAACCGTGGAAGTGCACTACACCGGCTGGCTGGTTGACGGCACAAAGTTTGACTCCAGCCATGATCGCAACCAGACATTCAGCTTCAAGCTGGGCGCAGGTCAGGTGATTCCGGGCTGGGATCAGGGTGTGGCTGGCATGAAAGTGGGTGGGATACGCAAGCTTACCATTCCGCCCAATCTGGGTTATGGCGAGCGTGGCGCCGGCGGCGTGATTCCGCCCAACGCAACGCTGATATTCAAGGTTGAACTGATGTCGGTCTCTTAACAACCTGTTAACAGGTTCTAGCCGACAATTCTGGCCACACGACGCCTGTCATGTTGCGTTAGCACGCGTTCAATCAATGCATCAGGCAGCCTGGCGAAGCCTTCGCTCTGGTGGCCGACGCTGAAAACCGGGCAGTCCAGATGCTCGCGCAGGTCGGCGGCGTTGTCCATGCGAGGATCCTGTTCTTCCCGCAACTGGTTGAGCACCACACCGACCAGTGTCAGGCCGCGAATCTTGATGGCTTCGACATTGAGCAACACCTGGTTGAGCACGCCCAGCGCGTCTTCCGCCACCAGCAATACCGGCAGTTGCAGTGCGGTGGCCAGATCGGCGTTGAGGCCGTCTTCAGAAAGCGGCGAGTAAAACCCGCCTGCGCCTTCCACCAGCACAAAACCGTTTTCGCTGTCGGTCAGACAGTTGCTGACCAGTTGTTCGGTGGTGAGCACCTTGTTGGCCAGATGCGCGGCGCGCACGGGGGAAATCGGCGGTTCAAAACGGTAGGGGCACACCTGTGACAGCGAGCCTTCATAACAGGCGGCTTCTTTCAGCGCCTGGGCGTCGCGGGGTATCAGTTCGCCGTCTACCATCGGGCAGCCGGATTCGATTGGCTTGCGTGGAATGACCTTGACGCCCTGGTTGTGCAGCATGTGCGCAATCGCTGCGCCAATATGGGTTTTGCCAACACCAGTGTTGGTGCCTGTGATAAAAACGCCTTGCATGAAAACTCCTTAATGCATTTACAGCTTTAGCGGCGGTCAGCGCGGTTGCGTCAGCAATCGCTTCGCCTGTTCATATTTCTCAGCAGTTTTCGTCACAATTTCGTCGGGCAGTTCGGGGCCGGGGGCGGTTTTGTTCCAGTCCAGCGATTCGAGATAATCGCGCACGAACTGTTTGTCAAAACTCACCGGGCTGCTGCCGGGCTGGTAGTCTTCCACTGGCCAGAAACGGGAAGAGTCCGGAGTCAGCACCTCGTCGATCAGGGTGAGGGCGCCGTTTTCATCGAGGCCGAATTCGAACTTGGTGTCGGCAATAATGATGCCGCGTTCAAGCGCATAATCGGCCGCTTCCCGGTACAGTTGCAGGCTGATATCGCGCACCTGCGCCGACAGTTCCCTGCCCAGCAATGTTTCAGTCTGAGTATAGTTAATGTTTTCGTCGTGTGCGCCCACATCGGCCTTGGTCGACGGGGTGTAGATAGCTTCGGGCAGGCGGTCAGCCATGCGAAGCCCGGCCGGCAGGGCGATGCCGCAGACACTGCCGTTCGTCTGATAGTCTTTCCAGCCGCTGCCAATCAGATAACCGCGCACAATCGCCTCCACCGGCAGCGCTTTCAGTTTGCGCACCACCATGGCGTGGTCGGCCACCGGCTCGCGCTCGGCTGCATCCGGCAGCGCCTGTTCCAGCGTCATGCTGCTTTTGTGATTGGGTACAATATGCGCCAGCTTGTCCAGCCAGAAGTTGGTGACCTCATTCAGAATGCGGCCCTTGCCGGGAATCGGCGTCGGCATCACCACGTCGAATGCGGAAATGCGGTCGGTGGTGACAATCAGCATGTGCCGCTCGTCAATGTCATAGATATCGCGCACCTTGCCCTGGTGCAGCAACGGCAGGCTGGTGATGTGACTGGTGTGTAAACTTTGCATGATGGTCGCGCTGAAAAGCAGGTATTCTACGCCAGCGCGGTGTGGGCTGCATGCCGAATGGGTTAAATAATGGGCAGGATTGTGAGAGATGAAACAGGTAAACGTGATTCGCCATCTGGCGTTTGAGGATCTGGGCTGCTTTGCCGATGTGCTGGCGCAACAGGGCTTTGAGGTCAGATATTTTGAGGCCGGGGTGGATGATCTTGCCGCCTTGCAGGCAGACAGTGATGACTGGCTGGTGATTCTCGGCGGCCCGATCAGCGTCAACGATGTCGACGATTTTCCTTTTCTCAAAACCGAAATCGAGCTGTTGCGTGAACGTATCGAACAGGACAAACCCACGCTTGGCATCTGCTTGGGCGCGCAGCTGATGGCGCGCGCCACCGGGCAGGCGGTCTACCCCGGCAAGGCGAAGGAAATCGGCTGGATGCCGGTGACGCTGACCGACGCGGGCAACGCATCGCCGCTGGCGGCGCTGGAGAGCTGCAACAACGTGGTGCTGCACTGGCATGGCGAAACCTTTGACCTGCCGGATGAGGCGGTGCTGCTCGCCTCCACCGACATTGCAGTCAATCAGGCGTTCCGGATAGGCGACAACATTTACGGCCTGCAATTTCACCTCGAAGCCACGCCACACGGCATGGAGCGCTGGTTCATCGGCCACATTGGCGAAATCGAGCAGACCGAAGGCGTCTCGGTAAAACAGTTGCGCGCCGACACCGCGCGCCACGCCGAACAAACCGAGGCTGCGGGGCGATTGTTCTTGCAGGCATTGCTGGCGCAGACCGTCATCTGAGCGCGTCTGCCTACCCCGATTGGGCCGCTGCTGTCAGCTTTCCATTGGTCCGGTATTTCGCTAAAATGGCCGGCCTTGCCCGCATTTTTTACCGGTTTTCAGGGGCGCAACTGAATGCTTTCAGGCTGCATTTGCGCGCGGACAGGGGTTAGCCCCGCGTTTTTCCGGTATCCAGAATTTATTTTAATAAAAACAAACAGTTATCATGTTTGTTTTGGGGACGCTTGAGTCGCTTATGAGCAACGAACATATTCAACCAATTCGCTATGGCCTGCCGGAAAAACAGGGTTTGTACGACCCGGCGCTGGAAAAAGACAGTTGCGGCGTGGGTTTTGTTGCCCATATCAAGGGCGAGGCCAGCCATCAGATCGTCAAGGACGCGGATCACATCCTGCAACGCATGGTGCATCGCGGCGGTTGCGGTTGTGAGCCCACCACCGGCGACGGCGCCGGCATTCTGACCAGCACCCCTGACGCTTTCTTCCGCAAGGTGGCGAAGGCCGACCTCGGCGTCGATTTGCCGGAACTGGGACAGTACGCCGCCGGCAATGTGTTCCTGCCGCAGGACGAGGCCGAGCAGGCCAGATGCCGTGAAATCGTCGAGGCCATGATTGCCGAGCAGGGCCAGACCCTGCTGGGCTGGCGCGTGCTGCCGGTGGATACCGAAGGCGCCGATGTCGGCCCCACCGCGCGCCTGTCGCAGCCGCATATGGAGCAGTTGTTCATCGCCGCCAATGGCGTCAGTGGTGATGATTTCGAGCGCCAGCTGTATATCATCCGCAAGCGCAGCACCCACGCGATTCGCAATAACGCCGATATCAAACAGGGCAAGCTGTTTTATGTCTGTTCGTTGTCCACCAAGGTGATGATTTACAAGGGCATGCTGACCTCGCATCAGGTGACAGCGTTCTATCCCGATCTCAACGATGAAGACTACGCCGCGCATCTGGCGATGGTGCATTCGCGCTTTTCCACCAACACCTTCCCGTCGTGGGATCGCGCCCAGCCCAATCGTTTCATGAGCCATAACGGCGAAATCAACACCCTGCTGGGCAACAAGAACTGGATGACCGCGCGTCAGGGCATGGTCGCCAGCGACAAGTTTGGCGACGACATCAGCAAGCTGTTTCCAATCGCCGAGCCGGACTGTTCCGACTCCGGCAACTTCGACAATGTGCTCGAATTCCTGCTGATGTCCGGCCGCACCTTGCAGGAAGCGGTGATGCTGATGGTGCCGGAAGCCTGGCAGTCGGATCTCAACATGGACAGGGCCAAGCGCGATTTTTATCGCTACAACTCCATGCTGATGGAGCCGTGGGATGGCCCGGCCTCGATCGCCTTTACCGATGGCCATTACATCGGCGCCGTACTCGACAGAAACGGCCTGCGCCCCAGCCGTTACTATCTCACCCATGACGACCGCGTCATCATGGCCTCGGAAGTGGGCGTGCTGGAAGTCGACCCCGGCAATGTCAAATTCAAGGGCCGTTTGCAGCCTGGCAAAATGTTCCTGATTGATTTCGAACAGGGCCGGCTGATTCCCGACGAGGAGCTCAAGGCCGAGTTCGCCGCCAGCCGTCCCTATGGCGAGTGGCTGGCCAATCAGGAAATCAAGCTGGCCGATCTGAAACCGAATCAGGAGCCGCACGGCTTTATTCCCGAAACCCTGCTGGAGCGCATGCAGTCCTTCGGTTACACCACCGAAACCATGCAGTTTATGCTGCTGCCGCTGGTGCGCGAGCTGCGCGACCCGGTGGGCTCGATGGGCAATGACTCGGCGCTGGCCTGTCTGTCAGATCGTCCGCGCATGATTTATGACTATTTCAAGCAGCTGTTCGCGCAGGTCACCAACCCGGCGATCGATTCCATTCGCGAAGAAGTGGTGATGTCGCTGGAATGCTACATCGGCCCGGAACACAATCTGCTGGAAACCACCGAGCAGCACGCCCACCGCCTGCGCGTGCCGCACCCGATTCTCACCAATGAAGAACTGGCTGCGCTCAAGCACATGAACCACCGCGGCTGGCGCGCCATGACCATCGACATCACCTTTGACAAGGC
>JALWPK010000224.1 GCA_026995045.1 Gammaproteobacteria bacterium
CCGTCTCCCGCCATGTAGATCGTGCGCGAGGGAAAGGCGAAATCGGTCCCGGCCTTGGCGACGACGTCCTTGATGGCCAGTGCCAGGTCTTCCTTGATGCGCAGATATTCCTGCAGGTCCGTGGTCGCGGCAGAGACCATGACCAGGATGTTGATGGAGGAATCCGCGAACTCGTCAATGCGGACGATGAGCGCGCCATCCGGCGGCTGCACGAAATCGTCATTGCCTTGCACATAGGCAAGAATGCCATTGCACACGTCGCGCAATTGCTCGGCGCTGGCGGCATATTCCACGCCAATGATCCATTTGATCCGGCGCCAGGCGCGGCGGGACAGGTTCACGACCACGGCATCGGAAAGCTGGGCATTGGGAATGAAAATCGGCCCCTTGTCATATCGATTGATGACGGTGGAGCGAAAATTGATGCGCTCGACCGTGCCTTCGACACCATCGGCAATGATGTAATCGCCTGGCACGAAACGCTTTTCCACCAGCACCAGGAGCCCGCCAATGAGATTCTTGAACAGATCCTGCGCGCCGAGGGCCACGGCGACGCCGAAAATGCCAAGACCGGCCAGCATGGGCCCGACCTGAATGCCCCAGATTTCCAGGATGGCGGCGCCGCCAATAAAGGCGAACAGCGCCTTGGCCGTCTTTTTGGTCCAGTCAATGATGGCCGGGCTGAGCGCCTGCTCAAGCGAGGACATCATGCCAAAGACCGGATCGACGCTGCGCACCAGCGCCCAGAAGATCGCATAGGCAATGAAAGAGCGCAGAATGTTGGCGCTGACATCTTGCGCGCTGCCGCTCAGGCCCAGCACCTGCACGGCCAGGAACAGGCCGAGAATCAGCGGCAGCAGCTTGAAGGGCGGGGCAATGGCCTCGACCAGATGGTCGTCGAAGCCGGCCTTGGTGCGCCGCGCCACCCGCGCCATGACGCCCAGAACATGGTGCCCGATAAAGCCGCGCAGCAAAAGCGACAGCACGACAATGATGACCGCAAGGATCAGTTTGCCAACGCTGATGTCAAACAGCGAGCGGTTCCAGACACCGGCAACGAGTTCAGCAAGGGTTTTGAGCGTATCCATCAGTGTTCCTTGGTGTTTCGAACCTTGTGAGTTCAGATCGATTCCTGTATCAAGGTTTATACGAGCCGCTGGCGCTTGGAAACCCACGCCACTTGCTTCTTTTATCCGGCTTTGTTGGGAAGGGACCAGCTGTTTGACTGCTTGTGCCTTTGACATTTCAATTATTGACTCATAAGTCAAAAATTGAAATGCTGCATGTGTGGGCAAACCCGCCACCCATATGAACATAGGAAATTCACATGACAGAGTTCAAATTGCACACCGCTGAAACAGCTCCAGCAGAGGCCGCGCCTCTATTCGAAAATTCACGGAAGGCCTTTGGCATGATTCCCAACCTCCATGCCGTGATGGCAGAATCTCCTGAGTTGCTGGAGGCATACCAGGTAACACATACACTGTTTTCACGGTGCAGTCTGAGCGATGAGGAGCGCAATGTGGTTTGGCTGGCAATCAACGTGGAAAACCAGTGCCATTATTGTGTTCCGGCACACTCCATGATTGCCAAGATGCAAGGTGTATCTGACGAGACCCTTGAAAACTTGCGCGACGGGCGACCGCTTGACGATCCCCGCCTGGAGACCTTGCGCCAGTTTACGCTTAAAATGGTGCGCCAGCGCGGTCTTGTTGATGATTCTGATATCGAGGCTTTCCTTGCGGCTGGGTTCACCAAACGCAATATCCTGGATGTGGTTCTTGGCATTGGTCAAAAAGTCATGTCAAATTATACGAACCATTTGGCTCTGACCCCGGTGGATGCGCCCTTCGCGCAATATGCTTGGGAACCTGCCGGAGACTCTGCACAATAATATGGGGAACCCGCATGGCTGGCCGACCGCGATCATTTGACAAAAATAAAGCGGTTGACCGTTTTGTGCAGATCTTTTGGGAAAAAGGGTTTACGCAAACCTCTGTGGATGACCTGCAGGCCACAACCGGCATTCAACGGGGCAGCTTTTACGCCGCCTTTACAGACAAGGACACAGCCTTTTTGGAGGCTCTTAAACATTATTCTGAGGATTTCACTCGTCAGGGGCTTGAAGCGTTGCAGTTGGCCAAGCCCGAAAATGCCTTGGCCTGTTACATCCGCTTTGTCGGGAGGTTTCTCGCAAAGCAACCGGGAAGGGGGTGCTTTCTCCTGACAACGATCTCCCAGCCGCCCGCGATAATAAGCCCCGGCAAGCGTAAGGTGCTGGATAGTGTTATCAATGGGCTTTTAGGGCCCCTTGAAGAGGCTTGCGTTACAGCGGTCGGCAAAGAGAACCCCGATAAGGCCAAATTGCTTTATGCCTTTGTTCTGGGGCAGGTGTTGGGTCTGAATGCTCTGGCGCGTTCAGGCGAGGCACAAAGCGTGCGCAAGGTAGCGTGCATGGCTGCTGAGCTGATCGAAAAGGAATACACCAGAGGATCTTAAAGCGCCACCTCCAGCAAACTCCATGTTTTGGCAAAATCAAACGATGCTCTGAGGGTTTGCTTTACAGCGTATCCCAAGCCGAAACCCATTGCCGCATAGTGCAAGAAGCGTCCTAGCGTTCCTTGGTGTTCAAAAATGAGATAGCGGGAAATTTTTCCTGTGCATAGCCTATTTCCCATGCATTTTTACCCAAAAATACCGGATCATCATCCACATCCAGCGCGATTTGCGCCTTGTGCTTGCCGATAAAGTCCTGCAGTGCGGTTTTGTCGGCGGCGCTGATCCAGCGGGCAATGGTATAGGGGCTGTCCTCGAACACCACATCGAGCTTGTATTCCTCGGCAATGCGCTCGGCGGTGACCTCGAGCTGCAATTGCCCGACGGCGCCCAGCACCATGTCGGCACCAATCAGCGGCCGGAACAATTGCGTCACCCCTTCCTCGGCCAGGCTTTCCAGCGCCTTGCGCACATGCTTGGCTTTCATGGGGTCTCTGGGCCGCGCCCGGCGCAGCAATTCCGGCGCAAAATTGGGGATGCCGGCAAAGCGCACCTTGCCGCTTTCGCTCAGGCTGTCGCCGACCCTGAGGGCGCCATGATTGGGAATGCCGATGACATCGC
>JALWPK010000225.1 GCA_026995045.1 Gammaproteobacteria bacterium
GAAAGTCAATGAAATCCAGCGCCAAATGCTCGAGGCCGCGTCTCGCCGCGCTCATGATCGTGACGAGCTTGCTAAGCGCCTGCGCGACGGTGAGTTCTGAGCGGGTCACCGGCGTCTGCCCGCCGGTGGTGGAGTATGGCGCAGAGCTCCAGGAAAGGGCGGCCGAGGAAATGCAGACGCTGCCGGAAGGGTCGGCGGTTGTGGAGATGTTGAGCGATTACGCCGTCATGCGGGAACAGGCGCGGGGATGTAGATTATAGTAGCATCTCATAAAACAAGCAGCGGAATTATCTATCCCATCATTTTTGCGAACAGAAATACCGGCAGCCTCTTGTTTTTTCCAAATGCCTCGCTTAAATGGATCGAAGGAACGCATCACCCGCGGTTGTCGACACAAGGTCTGTACTGACAAACAAAAGATGCAAACTGCAACAAAATGCAGAACCAGATACTGGTTATAATGTTTCCATTCCTGATCGTCGCATGCAGACTGCGCGTTAACTGGAGATGAAAACATGACCGTTTCTTACTTACCATTTAAAAAGCTGCATTTTGCAGAAATCACCGACCTTGATCCCGACAGTCTTAAGCAATCCGCAGATTTTGCGCGTGACGAAGGCCGTGATGTTGAAAAAATCGGACAGGTGACGGCACTGAATTTTATTGCCAAATCGCTTGGCATAAAAGGAGGCTGGGCCAGCTATAAGAAAGAGTATAGTGAATCCATAGAGCCGTTTATGGATAAGCACCGCCTGTTAAAGCGCCAGGATATTCTGAAGCATGAGTGGGACGATAGGTTCTATCACTTTTATCCGGAACAGATTTCAGGGCGTCTCTTTCATTCCGGCCGCCCCTTTCCGGACAAAATCTTTATTGGCGACGGGTTCAATTACTGGGACCTTCTGGAACTGGCAATGAAGCATCCCGATATGCATGTCGAGACCCAGTTTGGAGAACAAGTCTCTGCCTTCGATCAGCATCAACCCCCTGCAACTTTTGTTATTAAAATGCACGGCGGGAAATGCTCGTTTCACGACGCATTATACCATGCAAATTACTTGGGAGACCAGTTCTGTGACCCTACCAGCGAACCACCTGTTGCATGTCTCTACCGGCTTGATGACGAGCTTCGGACAGCCTTGGAAAAGGCCGGCAAAATCCTGTCCACTCTCATCCGCTGCACAACAGACGGCTGGGCCGAGGTTATCCCGTACAATAACAACCTGGTGTTTTTACGGCTTGCCGACGGGCGCTATGATTTCTTTTACAAAATATGCGCAGCAAAAAGTTCGCGAAGAACCCCTACTTTCCCTATCTCAGGGATAAAGATATCAGCAAAAAAAGCAGGAGTGATGAGTTTTCGCTGTGGAGTTATTTCCAATATGACGGATGGAAGGAACAGGATGATCACGATGCCAATAACATGTGCCAAGGCATCGTTTTAGAACCCTCGAACCGTGTCGATTATACGGGTGAGGAGTTTCTGAAGGAGTATCTGACCAAGAAGGGACGCTTCCGGCCAGCGATTCACCATGCTTCCCCCAGGGGCGGGTATCACTACCAAAAATATGGCAATGGTGGCCTGTGTTTCACAGATTTGATCACTGTTGGCCAGTTTGCAAAATTTCTCAGGAATAATGAGAGTTATGCCCGTCACAGGGCGTCTCTGAAAGACGTAGGTTGTTTTGCGGGGCCGGAATTGGAGTCTGCCGATCTTCCGGCTGCGGTCACGTGGTATGATGCGCTGGCATATGCCTCCTGGCGCAGGGGCGTCGAGAAATTGCCGTTAAAGCTGCTTGATCCGGAACATTTTTTAGTTCTGGCTGATGGTTTAAAAAGCCTTGCGCCTGACCGTGACGAAGTTATCACGTCGCGCCACTCAATATTCACCGATCGCCACTTCACATTTTATAGCCCCGAAAATGATGCTTACGAGCCGGAGACCGGAAAGCGGCCTGACTATATGAGCCAAGAGGCGTTCAATAAGTGGACCCTGCGCTACAATCAAAAACCATTGCCGCAAGAAACCAGTTCCGCCAGCCTGAAGGTGGTCCGCTCCCCATGGTTCAGTGAATGGCTGTCTCCATTCGGGCAAGCCATTAATGCATGGGGATTGTGCCCGCCGTGCGATATTACGTTCGCGGGGAAATACAAAGAGAAACCCGCGCACGGCCCCTTTCACCCGAGTAGTGATGGCAAGTACAAGTCGATGAAGATCGGTTTCCGCCTGTGTTATCAGGTGGCCGAAAATGGGGGGAAAGTGTAATGAGCGCTTCCATCCAAACCCGCGAACTTGTCATCAACTGGCACATCACCGAAGCCTGCAACTATGGCTGCAAATACTGCTATTCTGCCTGGGAAAAACAGAAAGTGGCTCGGGATGTCGTGAAAGACATGCAAGCTTCCCGCAATCTGATCCGCGAAGTTTACGAATTTTTCCGTCCGGGCAATACGGAAAACCCATTGTATCGCCAAATGCAATGGCAAAGCGTGCGGCTGAATTTTGCCGGCGGCGAGCCGCTGCTCTATGCGCGGCAGATCCCCGAATTGGTGCGGTTTGCGCATGAAACTGGGTTCAATACATCCCTGATCACTAACGGAAGCCGCCTTACGGGGGCATTGCTGGGTGAGCTGGCCCCCTACATGAGCTGGCTCGGGGTGAGCCTTGATTCAGTTAATGCGGAAGTCAATCGGCGCATCGGCCGTGCAGACCGGCGCGAGGCGCAGCTGGATGTGGCAGGTCTGGCAAGGAATATCCAGGCAGCCCGCACTGCAAATCCCAATCTCAAACTGAAGGTGACCACGGTCGTAAACGCCGCCAACGCGGGCGAAGATTTCAGCGATCTGGTCCGCGCGTTGTCACCGGAAAAATGGAAAATCCTGCGGATGCTCCCGGTTGTGAACAGCAACCTTGAAATTGATGACCGGATGTTTGCGGAATTTGTTACGCGGCATAGGGCATTTCAAAAAATCTCCCGTGTGGAAGATAATTCCGAAATGCTTGAATCCTATATCATGATCGACCCTCTCGGGCGGTTCTATCAAAACGGTGAGGACACGCGCGAAAACGGATATCAATACA
>JALWPK010000226.1 GCA_026995045.1 Gammaproteobacteria bacterium
TCTTTGAATACATCGAGATTTTCTATAACCGGCAACGGCGGCATTCCGCCAATGGCTATATCAGTCCCCAGTGCTATGAAATGAAATATGAGCAATCAACCGTGTCCACTATTCGTGGGTAAGACCACTAAAAAGATTTATTATTACCTATTGACATCGAGGCGGCTCATATGTGTTATGTGTTATGTGTTTTGAATATTTTACACATCGTTGAGCATTAAAGCCGCCTACGCCTTCTTAGTTTGTTTCTCATATACCGATCAAATCCTGATAGTGAATCAGGTCGGATTTGTGCGTTTGCTGCCTGTTGCCTACGTTCACCATTTTTGATTTCAGTATGAATTGGCGATATGTTGTTTTTATATATTTCGCCAAAACTATCGCTTTTGAATATTTCTATAAATTTTTCGCGGGGAAATGGAGATAAGCAGGCATTAGATGATGTGGTTTTTGGGAACAAGAACCAGAGTATCGATTTCGATTTCTCGGCATTTTCCGCCTCACCAAAATCAAAGAAAACTAAAGAATCATTATGCCATTCTTTCAGCAGCCTATATTCATCTGGGAAATGCGTTCGTATAATTGGAATATTAGTTTTAAGATGCACACTTTCTTCCAGCATTTTCTGGAACTGTTTTTTATCTGTTTTTCTCCGTGTTCCATCCACTACCCAAACAAGCTGTTTATAAAATAAATTCCTAGATTGACGTTCTTCTGGATTCAGAAACGAATGCTGGAACTCTAAAACCCATCCATTTTTAGTTTTAACATCCGCTATATGCTTTTCACCGCTTTCGTCAAAATGTACAATTTCTTGCCATTCTTTGGGGAAATTACTTTTCCATGAACGATGCCATTCTGTTTCATTTTCCCACCACGGGTCACAGTTCCGATTTCCTTTATGAGACCAATGATTAACTTTCAACTCACCACACTTGGCAATTAAGTCTGAGCCACAACTTGGACAGGCACCCTTAGCGCCTTTAGTCGCTTCAATTTTCTCATTTTTGACGATGGCGTATTTCATTTAACGGTCTGGCAGTTCTTTTACACATAACGTTTAAACTCAGCCGCGCCGCTTTTTGGCGTCGGCTGGAGTGCTTTGTTAGAGCCTTTACATAGGACTCTTGAATGGTGAATGTGAATTTCTATATTCTGGTGCTTCACTTTTCGGGTTATATGCTACTGCTCTCTCATCTTTTTTAACGCTAGCACCTAAAATATCTCTTGCCTCACCTAGCGACCATACGCTGGATAAATCATTGGAAATATTTCTGTATATAGAATTAAAGCCTGAGGGCCTCTTTAAATCTCTTATGAAATCTGGCACCTTTATTTTTACATCAAATTCAGGTACAGCAGGAAGATTATTAATAGCTGCATATGCATTATAAACCTGAATAAGTCTAGTAACCGGCTTACCTTTCCGCGTATTTATTCCATATTTATCTCGCATAGCAATAGAAGCTTTGTTTATGTCAGAAATTATTTTTGATGCGTCTTTATTAGCTTGGGCAATATCATCTGAATCAAATGAATTGCGAATAGACCTCAATTGATCTCTCGCTTCTACAAACTCGGGTTCCTCTCTAATTTGCATAGCCGCATTGATAATTTCAGATGCATTTCCGGTTTCTTTCGCTAGCCAAGCAGAAAAGATAGGCAGGTCAATCGCTGTTGAGGTCGGTCTTCCTGCATTTTGTATTTCTATTAAGTCACCACCGATAGATGTTGAGAAATGTTCTACAATGTGTTTTGGGTAGTCGAGGCCGTAGCCGCATATTTTTGCAATATAGTGTTGTTGATATGCCTGTCTAATTGGGTACAGAAAGGTATCAGCTTGCAGATACTTCGCTGCTAATGAATAGAATATTGATCTGTTAGATAACCATACTAACGCAGCCACAAAAGCATGAATGGCACCAGTTGTACCACCAGTACTTCCATCACCCCAACGCGCCCCGGGAACTTTATAGCCATTAGTGATTCGATTCCCGAAACGATCAATTAACTCAACGTCACCTGAAGTTCTGTTGCCAGAGTCACTTGCATCGCTTAGCTCATTGAAAATAGATGCCGCCAAATTTCCATATTTTTCGAATTCTTCCGTTCCATCTCCAGCTAAACCTTTAAGTGTTAGATAATAAATACTAGAGCTAATATCCCACGTACATACTATATGCGTTTGTAAAAGCTCGATCAGGCTTTTGAAATCACTATTAGCAAATTCTCCACCTCGGATCTGCGGTCTTATTTCCGCCGCCTTTGCAGCGGCGGTTTCTTCTATCTCATTCAGCTTATAATCATTAACATTCAAAAACGATATATAAGGAAAGCTATCAATTCTTTCGCTTCTATGTTTTGGGATATAGTCATCTACTGCCACTAATTGATCATAGAATAGAATAGCCTGAACCATGTTCTCTAAAGCCACGATATCAGTGTCTGTTGAATGATCAGATTTGGTTTGTATTAACCCAGTTACTCTTTGTACTGCTGTAAGAGTGGAATTATCGATTAAGGCATATGTCAAGCCATATCCTCCTTAGCTCTAACGAATGACATGGACCTCTCCATTGCCAACCATGAAATGGCCGGTAACAATGGAGTTGGCAAAAACAATTGTTAAGAAGAGGTCCATGTGATGACTATTATCCGCATTGGTATCGATTTGGCCAAAAATACTTTCTCACTCTGTGGCGTCGATGAACGTGAGCAGATTGTTCTTGAGAAAACGGTGAAGCGCGCCAAGCTGCTCGATGTCTTCTCTAATCTACCACCATGTATGGTCGCAATCGAAGCGGGATCGGGGGCGCACCACTGGGCGCGCAGCCTGATCAGCCGGGGATTTGACGCCCGTATCATGGATCCGGCCTTTGTCCCGCCCTACCGCACAGGCGGGCGCAGCGCCGAAAACGACCGCAACGATGCCCGCGCCATCTGTGAGGCCGCAGGCCGCCCGGGTGTGCGCTTCGTCCCGATCAAAACGCTTGACCAGCAGGCCATTCTGCTCGTCCACCGGGCCGCCACCAGGCGGTTGCGGAGCATACCCGTATCGCGAACCGGATCCGTGGTTTTCTGGCAGAATTTGGCGTGATTGCTCCGGTTGGGGTTCAGCGTCTCAAGCGTGAGTGGTTAAATCTCAGGCGGCATGATCACAAAAGCCAATGGGCGGAACAGCTGAAAGCACAAAAATCCTGGAACAAAACCGCCGTTGCCTTGGCTAACAAGCATGCACACATCATCTGGTCGATGCTGGCCAGGGGGCAGGATTATTCACCAGCCTGAGTGACTGAGTTGTTGATGAAAGCGGGTTGACCGCCACGTGAGGAACCTGAACAGCTTAATGGTCAGCAAGGCCGGCAACAATGACACATTATTCCGTACTGCTTATTTATAAACTCACCACAAAAAAGCCCCGCTGAAAACAGCGGGGCTTCTTTGCACTTGTTGAACAAGCGGCAATCACATCATGCCGCCCATTCCACCCATGCCGCCCATATCCGGGGCGCCACCGGCGGCTTCGTCCTGCGGTACTTCTGCAACCATGCATTCGGTTGTAATCAACAGACCGGCAACCGATGCTGCGTTTTGCAGGGCTGAGCGGGTGACCTTGGTGGGGTCGAGAATACCCATTTCCACCATGTCGCCGTACTCGCCGGTTGCGGCGTTGTAACCGAAGTTGCCTTCGCCTTCCGCCACCTTGGCGAGCACAACGGAAGGTTCACCGCCAGCGTTGGAGACAATCTGACGCAGCGGGTCTTCCATGGCGCGGCGCGCGATGGAGATGCCGACATCCTGGTCGTAGTTGTCGCCCTTGACCTTGTCGACAGCGCTCAGTGCGCGAATCAGCGCGGTGCCGCCGCCGGGCACGATGCCTTCTTCCACTGCAGCGCGGGTGGCGTGCAGGGCGTCTTCAACGCGGGCTTTTTTCTCTTTCATTTCGACTTCGGTAGCCGCGCCGACTTTAATCACTGCAACACCGCCAGCCAGTTTGGCGACGCGTTCCTGCAGTTTTTCGCGGTCGTAGTCAGAAGTCGCATCTTCAATCAAGGTGCGAATCTGGTTGACGCGGGCTTCGATGTCGGCGGAGTCGCCTGCGCCGTCGACAATGATGGTGTTTTCCTTGTTGACGGTAACGCGCTTGGCCTGGCCGAGTTCTTCCAGTGTGGCTTTTTCAAGCGACAGGCCGACTTCTTCAGAAATCACGGTGCCGCCGGTGAGGATGGCGATATCCTGCAGCATGGCCTTGCGGCGGTCACCGAAGCCAGGCGCTTTCACGGCGCAAACTTTCACGATGCCGCGCATGCTGTTGACCACCAGCGTCGCCAGCGCTTCGCCTTCCACGTCTTCCGCAATAATCAGCAGCGGACGGCTGGATTTGGCGACCGCTTCCAGCACCGGCAGCAGGTCGCGGATGTTGGAGATTTTCTTGTCGAACAGCAGGATGTACGGATCTTCCAGTTCAGCCTGCATGCTTTCCTGGTTGTTGATGAAGTAGGGCGACAGGTAGCCGCGATCGAACTGCATGCCTTCTACGATGTCGAGTTCGTTTTCCAGCGAGGTGCCGTCTTCAACGGTGATCACGCCTTCCTTGCCCACCTTGTCCATGGCTTCGGCAATGATGTCGCCGATGCTGCTGTCAGAGTTGGCGGAAATGGTGCCAACCTGGGCAATCGCCTTGTTGTCTTCGCAGGGCTTGGAAATCGCTTTCAGCTCTTCCACAGCCGCGCTGACCGCCTTGTCGATGCCGCGTTTCAGATCCATCGGGTTCATGCCGGCGGAAACCGATTTCATGCCTTCGCGCACGATGCCCTGCGCCAGTACGGTGGCGGTGGTGGTGCCGTCGCCGGCGATGTCAGAAGTTTGTGATGAAACTTCTTTCACCATCTGCGCGCCCATGTTTTCGAACTTGTCTTCCAGTTCGATTTCTTTCGCAACGGAAACGCCGTCCTTGGTGACGGTGGGGGCGCCGAACGCCTTGTCCAGAACCACGTTGCGGCCTTTCGGACCCAGGGTGACCTTGACCGCATTGGCCAGAATGTTCACGCCGGCAATCATGCGACTGCGGGCGTCATCACTAAATCTTACTTCTTTAGCTGCCATGTTTTTTATACCTCGTTAAATTCAAAAATTCGTCTGCCTTGTTACGCAGCCAAAACACCAAGAATGTCTTCTTCTTTCATGATCAGCACGTCTTCGCCGTCGACCTTGATTTCGGTGCCGGCGTATTTGCCGAACAGCACCTGGTCGCCAACCTTGACGTCGAGCGCGCGCACATCGCCGCTGTCTGTGATCTTGCCGTTACCCACTGCGATAACTTCGCCTTTTTGTGGTTT
Source organism: Gammaproteobacteria bacterium (assembly GCA_026995045.1). Taxonomy (GTDB): domain Bacteria; phylum Pseudomonadota; class Gammaproteobacteria; order SZUA-229; family SZUA-229; genus S139-92. The sequence continues at coordinate 5,340 of JALWPK010000226.1, forward strand.
TTCGGTCGCGCTGTCAGGAATGACAATACCAGCGGATGTGGTGCGCTCTTCTTCCATTCGTTTCACCACGACGCGGTCGTGCAATGGACGGATATTCATGTGTTTACCTCCTGCGGATAACAAAAATACTAAATAAATCAGCTAATTGGCTTTATGATTGCAATTAGCACTCTCAATCAGTGAGTGCTAATCATAATGACGGGCAGCGCCCTGTCAAGCGCAGCGGCGCGGCGGCCGTCAAAACAGTGCCTGCTATATGGGGCTGGGGGACGGGTTTACAAGGGGGAAATCTGAAAAAAATTGTGCGGATTCGAGCGCTCTGGCGGTCAGTCCTTGCGCGTGTATTCACCCTCGATGGTTTTGCCATCCACTGCGCGACCCTGGGGCGGAGGCGTGTAACCCGGCCGCGTGAAAGGCGAACCGCCGGGGCCGCCCGGATCGAAACCACCCGAACCAAAACCGCCAATATGTATATTCGGGCTGGACAGCAGCCAGCGAATCATCGCCCGCCGCGAGGCGGGAATCAGGCACAGAAAACCGATGGCGTCAGTGAGGAAGCCGGGGGTAAGCAACAGCACGCCGGCGATGGCCAGAAACACGCCTTCCAGCATTTCCATCGCAGGCAGCTGGCCCTGCGCCATGTTGAGCTGCGCGCGCTGCAAGGTGCTGAAGCCCTGAATGCGCAGCAGGTTGACGCCAATCACCGCGGTCAGCACCACCAGCGCCACGGTCCAGAACGCGCCGATAATGCCGCCCACCTTGATTATCAGGTAAAGCTCGATCAGGGGGATGGCGATGAATAGCCAGGGCCAGAAACGTATCATGATGTTTTTCCTGTGTTATTTACGCCCCTTCGGGAACGTATTGAAAGCTTGTTTGCTACAATCGCGTGGAACCTGCAGACAGACTTGTGTCTAATTGCATAATCCGCATCCGGCTTGCAAAACCTGAGACTCACAAATAATGAGACCCCGCCATCCGATGAAAAACTCCGTCCTGTCACGAAAATTTTCCGCCCTGTTCGCTACGCTGCTGATGGTTGTCGCCAGCGCAACAAACCTGCAACCCGCTTTTGCCGAGGAAGACAGCCTGCAGGGACTGAATCTGCTCGACCTCGGTCTGGGCGGCGGCGATGACGACATTCTGCCGCCGGAGCAAGCGTTCAAACTCAGCACCGAAATCGACAGCAACGGCTTTCACGCCAACTGGGTGATTGCCGAGGGGCATTATCTGTATCAGGACAAAATGGCGATCACCACCGCCAGCCCGGATGTGCAGACCGGCGCGCTGATCACCTCACCCGCGGAAGAGAAGGACGACCCGATTTTCAACAAGAAACTGATGGTGTACCACCATTTCGCTGAAGCTACCCTGCCGCTACTCTCTACCAATGCGGGCAAAACTGCAACTTTCAAGGTGCAGTATCAGGGCTGCTCCGAAATCGCCGGAATTTGCTACCCGCCGCAAACGCAAACCGTGACCGTCACCCTGCCGGCGGCTTCGTCCATTGCCGCTGCCGCCGCCAAAGCGCAACAGAGCATGGACAGCACGCAGCATATTTCCGAACAGGACGAAATCGCCGCGGCGCTGGCCAGCGGCAACACCTGGCTGACCCTGCTGATATTTTTTGGCGCCGGCCTGTTGCTGGCGTTCACCCCCTGCGTGTTTCCGATGATACCGATTCTGTCCGGCATTATTGTCGGACAGGGTGAAGGCATTACCACGCACAAGGCGTTCATGCTGTCGCTGGTGTATGTGCTGGCGATGGCGCTGACCTACACCATTGTCGGCGTGCTGGTGGGATTGTCCGGTGAAAACATTCAGGCCTGGTTCCAGAATCCGTGGATTATCGGCGTATTCGCGTTGATATTCGTCGCGCTGGCGTTTTCCATGTTCGGCTTTTACGAACTGCAAATGCCGACGGCGATTCAGAGCAAACTCACCCAGATCAGCAACAGCCAGCAGGGCGGCAACCTGGCCGGCGTCGCCATCATGGGTTTTCTGTCGGCGCTGATTGTCGGCCCCTGCGTCACCGCGCCGCTGGTGGGCGCACTCATCTATATAGCCGACACCGGCGACGCCGTGCTCGGCGGCATGGCGCTGTTCTCGCTCAGCATGGGCATGGGCGCGCCATTGCTGTTAATCGGCGCATCGGCGGGCGCCCTGCTGCCCAAAGCCGGCGCCTGGATGGATGCGGTGAAAGCCGTGTTTGGCGTGTTGCTGCTGGCGCTGGCCATCTGGCTGCTGGAACGGGTGATGCCGGCGGCCTACACCATCGGCATGTGGGCGGCGCTGCTGATTGTGTCCGCCATTTACATGGGCGCGCTCGATCATCTGCCGGAAGGCGCGAGCGGCTGGCGCAAGTTATGGAAAGGCATCGGCATTCTGTTCCTGGTTTACGGCATCATGCTGATGATTGGTCTGGCCTCCGGCAACCGCAGCCTGCTGCAACCGCTTGCCAATATTGGCGCGGGCGTGGGCGTCAGCCAGCCGGTGGAGCAAAAAGCCGGGCTGCAATTCAAACAGATAAAAGGTCTGGTCGGCCTCAATCAGTCGCTGGAACAGGCGCACGGCCGACCGGTGATGCTCGATTTTTACGCTGACTGGTGTATTTCCTGCAAGGAAATGGAGCACCTGACATTCACCGATCCGGCGGTGCAGGCGGCGCTGGCCGGCGCGGTGCTGTTGCAGGCCGATGTCACCCCCAACGATGTGCAGGACAAGGAACTGTACAAACACTTCGGCATTATCGGCCCGCCCTCCATCATGTTCTTTGACGCCGAGGGCAACGAGCTGCGCAACTACCGCGTTGTCGGCTTCATGCCTGCCGGGCAATTTGCCGAGCATGTGAAAACCGCGTTCGCTTCGGCCAACAAACGCTAGGATTCACCGCTTGCCACACAATCGCCGGTTCGGGATTCACAATATGAAAAACGCCCTGATTTTTGTCATCGCCATCGCACTCGCCACCGCTGCCGGCTACCTCGCCCGTCAGTACCTGGCGCCGCCGCAGGACAGACCCAACGCCGCCAGCAAACAAATCGGCGCGGTCATCGGCAAGCAACGGCCAGAATTCGCGATGCAGGACATTGACGGCAAGATTCGCAACATCAAGGACTGGGACGGCAAGGTGATTCTGCTGAATTTCTGGGCCACCTGGTGCCCGCCCTGCCGCAAGGAAATGCCGGGGTTTATCGAATTGCAAAAAGAATATGGCGACCAGGGGCTGCAAATTGTCGGCGTTGCGATGGACGATGAACAATCGGTTCGCATATTCGCCGAGGAAATCCAGGTGAATTACCCGCTGATGGCGGGCGACGCCGAAACCATCGAGCTGGCGAAACGCTATGGCAACACCATCGGCGCCCTGCCTTTCACCGCCATCATCAATCGCAAGGGCGTCATTAGCAGCACGTTCGCCGGAGAACTCAGCAAATCGCGCGCGCTCGAAAGCCTGAAAAAAGCCGGGCTTTAGCCAGCATTTGACCTATTTCACGAAAATAGCGACTTTTTCACCGAAATAGTAGACATTTCATTACCAGTTAGGCACAATCGCGTTAGCAGACTGCCGCTTCGCGCAGATTTGCACACATTACGATAAAAACAACGCTCGCAGGCTTGCCACAACCCGACTCTCATGCCCGATATTCTCGTCATCAACGGCCCCAATCTGAATCTGCTGGGCGCGCGCGAACCGGAGCATTACGGCAGCGACACGCTGGACGCGATTGACCAGCGTTTGCAAAACCAGGCCAGCGAGGCCGGCTTCAGCCTGCAAAGCGTGCAAAGCAACGCCGAAGCCGAGCTGATTGAACAGGTGCATCAGGCGGCGGCAGACGGCGTTCGCTTCATCCTGATTAACCCGGCGGCGTTCACCCACACCAGCGTGGCGCTGCGCGATGCGCTCAGCGGCGTCGCCATTCCGTTTATCGAAATACATTTATCCAATGTGTACGCGCGCGAGGCGTTTCGCGGGCACTCCTATTTTTCTGACATCGCTATCGGCGTGATTTCCGGCCTCGGCGCACTCGGCTACGAGCTGGCGCTGCAGGCGGCGGTGCAACACTTGAACAAAGGCTGAAACCTTATGGATATTCGCAAAGTAAAAAAACTGATTGAACTGCTGGAAGAATCCGGCATTGCCGAAATCGAAATTCACGAAGGTGAAGAATCGGTTCGCATTACCCGCGACAACCCCAACAGCGCGCCGGTGCAATACATGGCCGCGCCTGCCGCCGCACCCGCACCCGCCCCGGCGGCTGCGCCCGCCGCCAGCGACAGCGGCGCTGATGAAAGCAGTGATGACAGCGGCGCGCCCAGCGGTCACATTGTCACCTCTCCGATGGTGGGCACGTTCTACAGCTCGCCCTCACCGGGCGCGCCGGCATTCGTTAACGTCGGCGACGTGGTCAATGAAGGCGACACCCTGTGCATTATCGAAGCGATGAAAATTCTCAACCAGATCGAGGCCGACAAATCCGGCAAGATCAAGGCCGTGCTGGTGGAAAACGCGCAGCCGGTTGAGTTTGGTCAGCCTCTCTTTGTCATTGAGTAAACCGGCATGCTGACAAAAGTTTTAATCGCCAATCGCGGCGAAATCGCGCTGCGCATTTTACGGGCATGCCGTGAACTCGGCATCAAGACCGTTGCGGTGCACTCTGAAGCCGACCGTGACCTGAAACACGTTCGCCTCGCCGATGAATCCGTGTGCATCGGCCCGGCTCCATCCACCGAAAGCTATCTCAATGTGCCCGCCATTATCAGCGCGGCGGAACTGACCGATGCGGTAGGCATTCACCCCGGTTACGGCTTTCTGTCTGAGAACGCTGACTTTGCCGAGCGCGTCGAAGACAGCGGTTTTGTATTCATCGGCCCGACGCCGGACTCCATTCGCACCATGGGCGACAAGGTAGCCGCGATTGAAGCGATGAAAGCAGCCGGTGTGCCCTGCGTGCCAGGTTCCGACGGGCCGCTGGATGATGACGCCGAGCGCAACATGCGGCTGGCGAAAGAAATCGGCTACCCGATTATTATCAAGGCCGCCGGTGGCGGCGGCGGCCGCGGCATGCGCGTGGTGCATTCGGAAGCCACGCTGATTAACTCCATTGCGCTGACCAAGCAGGAAGCCGCCGCTAACTTCGGCAACGATATGGTGTACATGGAAAAATACCTGGAAACCCCGCGTCATGTGGAAATCCAGGTGCTGTCTGACGGTCAGGGTAATGCCATTCACCTCGGTGAGCGTGATTGCTCGATGCAGCGCCGGCATCAGAAAGTTGTCGAAGAAGCGCCGGCGCCCGGCATCACGCCAAAAATGCGTAAAAAAATCGGCCAGCGCTGTGTCGACGCCTGCATCAAGATGGGCTATCGCGGCGCCGGCACATTTGAGTTCCTGTTCCAGGATGGCGAGTTTTATTTCATCGAAATGAACACGCGTGTGCAGGTGGAACACCCGGTCACGGAAATGATTACCGATGTCGATATCATCAAGGAACAGCTGTACATCGCTTCCGGCGAAAAGCTGCGCTACAAGCAAAGCGATATCGAAATCCGCGGCCATGCGATCGAATGCCGCATCAACGCCGAGGACGCCAAGACCTTCATGCCTTCCCCCGGCAAGATCGAACGTTATCATCCGCCGGGCGGTCCCGGCATACGCGTCGACACGCACATCTACGGCGGTTACACCGTGCCGCCGCATTATGACTCCATGATCGGCAAGCTGATTGCCTACGGCAACGACCGCGACACCGCGATTGCGCGCATGCAGGGCGCGCTGGCGGAAATCGACATCAAGGGCATCCGCACCAATATTGATTTGCACCGCGACATTCTTGCCGACTCCGCCTTTCAGGCCGGCGGCGCCAACATCCACTACCTGGAGAAAAAACTGGGGCTGTAATACCGCCGCCTTAATGGTGATGCCACGCCAAATTCAACTGGCCACTGGACGGTGCGCCGAATGTCAGGCGCACAATCACGGCGCGCGCTAAATACGCGTCAACGCGGGTTCGCATTGGCGGCGTCAACCGCCATCAGCAGTGATTCACGCACATCAGTTGGCAAGCGATTCCAGTGCGTATCGGAGAGCGCGCCTTCCAGCGCATACAACAGATTGAGGCTGGCCGGCTCGCCGCTGTCGCGCACTTGCAGGTAGGCCTGCACCGCGCCCAGCTTTTTCAATTGCGCCACGGTTTCGATGCCGGCGGCCGCCAGCATGCGCTCGGACTTCTCCCCCAGATTCAGCAAGTCACGAATGCGTTGCTCACTCATCAAAGCCGCTCCACGTTATAGCCCGCCTGCTTTAACCGCCGCACAATGCCGCGCTCCCCGACCAGATGCCCGGCGCCGACCACCACAAAAACCCGCTTGTCGCCGGCAAGCATGGCGCGGATTTTTGCCGCCATCGCATCGTTGCGCCGGTACAACAAAGCTTCGTTGATTTGACGGTAATCTTTATACCTGGCTTCGGGCTGCATAATCATCAGTTGTTGCAAGGCCTGCTCATCACCGCTTTTCCAGGCCTGTTCGAGCTGCTGCAACTGGATCTCCGCCTGCTCGGCTTCATCCAGCGACGCCTGCAACAGGGTTTCCACAGCCGGCATGTTAATGAACAAGGCCAGTTGCTGTTGCAGGCTTTCCAGTCCGATTACCGGCTTGCCCTGCCGCCTAGCCTGCAAGATGAAATGCAGGTCGACGCCCTCGCCTGCCTGATAGCCCAGTCTGTCGAGCATGGCGGCTGTCAGATCCATAATCAGCAAGCCCGGTTTTTTGGCTGCGGCGGTTTCGGGCGCGATATTGAATGTTTGCAATAAAGCCTGCAGCCGTCGCCAGCTTTGTTTTGAAATGTGTTGTTTTATAGAGTCACCCGGCGGGTAGTAACCGTGGCGGCGAATGTACTCGCTGTATTGCTGCGGATCGATGCCGGTAATGTCCAGCTCCACTACCAGCGCGTCCGCCTGCTGAAAATTTTTCTCGACAATTTCACGCAGCGGATAAAAACTGCTGTCGGCGAAATGAATCGAGCCCAGCAGATAAACCACCGTCGTCGGTGATGACACCCGCCAGAAGAAACCGCGATCATTCGCCGCCTGCGCGGGCGCCAGCGCCAGACAGGCAATCAGCAGGGTGAGGGTGACGAGACTTCTAGTCATGCTGTTTCAATGTTAACGCCAGTTGATAACAGGCATTTTTATTGACGCCGGTGATGCGGGACGCCAGCGCGGCGCTCTGCTTCAGCGGCAACTCGTCCAGCAGCACGTTCAGCAGTTGCGACAACTCGGTCTGTGATGTCTCGCTGGGCTCCGCGCCCGCCACCACCAGCACGATTTCCCCTTTTTGCTGATTGGCGTCCTGCCGCACCCATTGCAGACACTCCCCCAAACTCATCTGTCGAACGGTTTCAAAGGTTTTGGTCAGCTCGCGCGCAAAGGTGATGCGCCGCGCTTCGCCAAACGCTTCAACCATGTCGCGCAAACAGGCTTCGATGCGATGGCAGGATTCATAAAACACCAGGGTGCGGCTTTCCTGCGCCAGCGCCTGCAGGGCGCGCAATCTGGCCTGCTGTTTCGCGGGCAAAAACCCCTCGAAGCTGAAGCGGTCGGTGGCCAGACCGGCGGCGCTGAGCGCGGCGATGGCGGCGCATGCGCCCGGAACCGGCGTCACCCGAATCTGCTGCTCATGCGCCATCGCCACCAGCCGGTAGCCCGGATCGCTGATCAGCGGCGTGCCAGCGTCCGATATCAGGGCGATGGACTCGCCGTTTTGCAGGCGCTGCATCAATTGCGGCAACACCTGCTGCTCGTTATGTTCATGGCAGGCCATCAGCTTGTTGCGAATACCGAGATGATTTAACAATTTCTGGCTGTGGCGCGTGTCTTCGGCGGCGATAATGTCAACATTTTGCAGCACTTCCACCGCGCGCGTTGTCATATCACCCAGATTGCCTATTGGTGTGGCGACCAGATACAATGCCGGTTCGATACCTGATTCTGAATTTATGTTTGACACGCTACGTCCTGACCCGCTGAATTTCCCCCCGGCCCGCCGGGGCGATAAGGCCTATACTCTACCCCATTCCCTGCTGTGAATCTGCTATGAGCCTCGCCGCGCCATCCATTATTCCCTCGCGCTTCAGACTGCTGCTTTTTATTCTGACGGCCACCGTGCTGTTCGCCTGCGCGCCCGGCGACAGAACACGCTCCAGCGATGAAGTGATAAATGAAGCGGTGCGCAACCAGAGCGGGCGCATCGAGCGCACCGACAGCCCGGAATACTATATTCATCTGGCCAGCCAGACCGAGGGTGAAGAGCGTCAGCAACATTTGTTGAAAGCCGCCGAGCTGCTGATCGAGCGCGGCGACATCCAGCTGGCGGAAAACCAGCTGCAACACCTCAACCCCGAACAACTGCAAGCCAACAAACAGGCGCAAATCAAGCTGCTGGCGGCGCGTATTGCGCTGGCCAACAACAACCCGGCGCAGGCGATTCAGTTGTTGCCGCCGGACAGCGCTTTGTCGCCATCACAACAGCTGGACGCCGCCCGGGTGCGCGCCGACGCCAGCTTCCAGCTGGGTCATTATCTGCGCGCTGTCGAGCAACGAGTCGCCATTGACACCCAACTGGAAGAAGGCGAGCGCGAGCAGAACCACAAGGCTATCTGGATGGCGCTGTCCTCGATGCCGGAAATCGAACTGGCGCGCGCCGCGTCAAACAACCGCGTCACCAAGGGCTGGATTGAACTGGCGCGCATCATGCGCCGCGGCCAGACCAGCGTCAGCCGCTTGCAGGAAAGCGTGCTCGACTGGGGAACGCGTTATCCCAACCACCCGGTGAGCAACGCCTTCATCGACAACATCATCAACCTGTATCTGGGCAACCAGCAAACCACCAGCAACCTTGCCGTGATGCTGCCGATGAGCGGCGACTTCGCCACCGTCAGCAAGGCGATTGAAAACGGTTTTCTGAGCGCCTATTTCGACAACGATGCGGCGCGCCCGCATGTCCGTTTTTATGACACCGGCGCGCCGGACGCCGATTTCGATACACTCTACCAGCAGGCCCTGCGCGATGGCGCGCAGACCATCATCGGCCCGCTCAACAAGACCACCATCAACCGGCTGGCGCAATCACCCGGGCTGGATGTGCCGGTGCTGGCGCTGAACTACACTGAAAACCCGCTCAGCTACGCGGACAACCTGTACCAATTCGGCCTGCTGCCCGAAGACGAGGCGCGACAGGCGGCGGAACTGGCGATTCGTCAGCACAAGCGCCGCGCCGCTGTATTCACACCGGATTCTGACTGGGGCCGGCGCTTGCAAAACGCGTTCGTCCAACGCTTCACCGAACTGGGCGGCAAGGCGGTCAGCCTGCAACAGTACGCCCCCAAAGCCGATGACTACAGCCGGCCGATTCGCAAACTGTTCAACATCGACCAGAGCAACCGCCGCCACCGCGACCTGCAACGCCTGCTGGACATGAAGCTCAGTTTCACACCCTATCGCCGTCAGGATGTTGACATGATTTTTCTGGCCGCCACCTCGCGTTCAGCGCGCGGCATCATGCCGGCATTCAAATTTCACCGCGCAGGCGACCTGCCGGTGTACGCCACTTCGCACGTCTACAATGGCAAACCCGACCCGGACGCCGACCGCGACCTTAACGGGCTGATGTTCTGCGACCTGCCGTGGCTGCTGACCAGCCAGAGCCCGCACAAACAAATCTTTGCACAACACTGGCCAGAACTGCAGCACTACACCCGGCTGTATGCGCTGGGTCTGGACGCCTACCATCTGGTGCGCAACCTGCCCTATCTGGAAAGCAGCGGCTTTGCCCGCTTCGCCGGGGAAACCGGCAACCTGTCGCTGGACGAAACCGGACGCATTCACCGCGAACTGGTCTGGGCAAAATTTACACGCGGTCGCCCGGTGTACCTGGATCTGACCAGCGTGCCTGCCTTGCAGGACAACGATGCGCAACCGCCTGATGCGCCTGCCGGAGACAACCTGCTTGAAAACAACGGATAAGGGTCAGCAGACCGAGCAGGCCTGTTGCCGCTATCTGCAACAACAGGGGCTGAAGCTGGTGGAAAAAAACTACCGCACACGCGGCGGCGAAATCGACTTGATCATGCGTGATCAAAACACCCTGGTGTTTGTCGAAGTGCGCTATCGCAACAGCCGCGCCTATGGCGGCGCTGTGGAATCCGTGAACTATTCCAAACAGCAGCGCATATTGAAAACCGCACAACATTATTGCCAGCAGTACAATATCGACCAGCCGATACGCATTGATATCGTCGGCATGCAAACTGGCCAGGGCAAACAATACGAATTTGAGTGGGTGAAAAACGCCCTGCAAGCAGACTGAACCGCGCCGCTATGGATTTCCACAACACCATCAAACAAAACTTTCTCGACAACATCCAGACCCAGCAAATGGCTGTCGACATGTTGTCCGGCGCCATCGAGCGCGCCGCGCGCATGATCACCGACGGCTTTCTGGCGGGCGGCAAAATCCTGGCCTGTGGCGAAGGCGCCGCCACGCTGTTGGCCCGCCAGTTTTGCCATGCCATGCTCGATTGCCACCACACGCCCCGTCCGGCGCTGCCCGCGCTGTCGCTGGATCCTGCCGCCAGCGCGCACAACCTGTGCGGCACCGCCGGCGGCCACTACACCCGGGCGCTGGGCGCACTGGGCGACAGCCTTGACATCTTGCTGGCCGTCAGCATCGACGGTGATGACACCAGCGTTGTGGATGCGATTCATACCGCGCAGGAACGCGGCCTGACCGTGCTGGCTCTGACCGGCATGAGCGGGGGACGAGTAGCCGACTGCCTGCGGGCGCACGACATTGAAATTCGAGCGCCTTCCGACAATCACAGCCGGATTCTGGAAACCCAGTGTCTGGTGGTGAACTGCTTGTGTGAGCTGATTGACCGGCAACTGCTGGGGCAATAGACAGGCTTATTTCACCACCCGCAATGTGGGACGCGGCTTGTCGGGATCCGGATCGTTGTCGTCATCCGGTGGCTCGCCGGTGGCGTAGCCGTCATCCTCGTCTTCGGAGAACATCATCCCCTGCCCGTTTTCGCGCGCGTACACCGCCAGCACGGCCTGAACCGGAATATACAGGGATTGTGACTTGCCGCTGAATCGCGCGCTGAAAGTAATTTCCGCATCACCCAGGGTCAGCCCCTGAATCGCCATCGGCGCGATATTGAGCACGATTTTGCCATCCTGAATATGCTGCTCGGGCACCATTACATCATCGGCAGTGGCGTCGACCAGAATATGCGGCGTCAGGCCGTTGTCGACAATCCATTGATACATGGCGCGTACGAGGTAGGGGCGGCTGGAGGTCATGACTGAAATAGTAGCCTATTGAAACCGGCCATGGTAGCGCAATCTGGCTGGCGCCGGAGCCGCCGCTACAGCAGACGGTATTCGCGCTCGGCCTCGGTCAGGCTGAGCTGAAAGCCCTCGCGCGCGAACATGCGCTTCATGTAGTCTTCCACCGGCTTGCAGTTTTTCGGCAATTCGATGCCAAAATGCTTCAGCCGCCACAGAATCGGCAGGATGCTGGCGTCGACCAGCGAAAATTCTTCGCTCAGGAAAAACGGCATGGCGTCGAACACGCTGGCGGTGGCGGCAATACTTTCCGCTAGTTCCTTGCGCGCCTTGGCGGCGGATTTTTCCGGCTTGTTGACGATGATGTCGACCAGCGGATACCAGTCGTTTTCCACCCGGAATAACGCCAGCCGCGCCTGCGCGCGCGCTACCGGACCTACCGGCATCAACGGCGGATGCGGGAAGCGCTCTTCCAGATACTCCATGATCACACGCGAGTTGTACAGCACCAGATCGCGGTCAACCAGCGTCGGCACTGTGCCATAGGGATTGAGGTCGATCAGATCCTCAGGCAGCTTTTTGGGGTCAACGATGATTGCTTCGTGCGCAATATCCTTTTCCGCCAATACGATACGCGTACGGTGGTCTTCGACAGACGTCGCCGTGGTATAAAGATTCATGGTTTTTCTCTTTTATTCAGCCAACTGGAGCGGACGCGCAATCAATGCACGTCTTTCCAGTACTCTTTCTTCAGCAGATACGCGAATACAAAGAAAATCGCCAGGAACAGCAACACTTTCCAGCCCAGCGTGCGGCGCTCGGCCTGTACCGGTTCTGACAGGTAAACCATAAAGTTCACCAGATCGCCAACGAACTGGTCAAATTCTTCTTCAGTCATGCTGCCTGGTTGCACCATTTCCAGCTTGTCGAGCACTTCCACTTCAACATCGCCGTGTTTTTCGGTTTTGTAAACAGCCTTCTGTAAACCCTGCAAGGGCGCCAGCACATGCGGCATGCCCACGTCGGGGAACACTACATTGTTCATGCCGGTAGGCCGATACGGATCCAGATAGAATGACTTGAGGTAGGTATACACCCAGTCAGCGCCACGCGCGCGAGCAGTGAGCGACAGATCCGGCGCCTTGGTGCCAAAAGCTTTTTTCGCAAACTCGTCGGTCATGGCGACACGCATCTGTTCGCCAATCTTGGTCGGGCCGCCCTTCTTGTCGCGTGTAAAGATGAACATCTCGCGCAACTCGGCTTCGTCCAGCCCCAGGTCCTTGCCAATGCGATTGAAGCGCATGTACTTGGCTGAATGGCAGCTGTAACAGTAGTCGGCAAAATGCTTGGCGCCGCGTTTGAGCGAGTCAGTGTCGAACGGATCCACCGGCGCGCTTTCCAGATGAGCGTGGCCACCTGAAGCCTGAGCCAGTACAGGCGTCAAAATCATTAAAAAGGTCAGGAATAATTTTTTCATTATTTTGTCACCCTATCTGGTACAGGCAGTGTTTTCTCATTCTTGGAAGTGATAAACAGAATCACAAAGAATGCGAAATACATCAGTGAAAATACACGTGACAGCATGGTTATCGTGCCGGTTACCGGTTGCATCGCCAGCCATCCCAGCACAACGAAGCTGACGCAGAACATGGCCAGGTTCAGCTTGTAGATAGTGGAGCGATAACGAATCGACTTCACCTTGCAGCGGTCAATCCACGGCATGAAGAACAGCAGCACAATCGCCGCGCCCATCGCGCCCACGCCCATCAGCTTGTCGGGCACCGCGCGCAGGATGGCGTAGAACGGGGTGAAGTACCAAACCGGCGCAATATGCTCGGGCGTTTTCAGCGGATCCGATGCGATAAAGTTGGCGTGCTCCAGCATGTAACCGCCGCCATCCGGGAAGTAGAACAGAATGGTGGCGAAGAAGAACAGGAACACCACCACGCCGACGATATCTTTCACCGTGTAGTACGGGTGGAACGGAATACCATCCAGCGGAATGCCGTTTTTGTCCTTGTTCTTCTTGATTTCAACGCCGTCCGGGTTGTTGGAGCCAACTTCGTGCAGCGCCAGAATGTGCGCCACCACCAGGAAGATCAGCACCAGCGGCAGGGCAATCACATGCAGCGCGAAGAAACGGTTCAGGGTCGCGTCGGAGATAACATAGTCGCCGCGAATCCACAGCGTCAGATCATCGCCAATCACCGGAATGGCGCCAAACAGGGAAATAATCACCTGCGCGCCCCAGTAAGACATCTGACCCCACGGCAGCAGGTAACCCATGAATGCTTCCGCCATCAACGCCAGATAGATGAACATGCCAAACAGCCAGATCAGTTCGCGCGGCTTCTTGTAGGAACCGTACATCAAACCACGCAGCATGTGCAGATACACCACAATAAAGAATGCGGTGGCGCCGGTGGAGTGAATATAGCGAATCAGCCAGCCATAAGGCACATCGCGCATGATGTATTCGACGGATGAAAACGCCAGGTTGCCGTCCGGCTTGTAGTGCATGGTCAGAAACAGACCGCTCAGAATCTGGATTACCAGCACCAGCAGCGCCAGCGAACCGAAGAAATACCAAAAGTTGAAGTTTTTGGGCGCGTAGTACTCAGCCAGATGCTCATTCCACATCTTCATCAGAGGGAAACGTTCATCAACCCAATCGATAATCTTGCTCATTATGCAGCCCCCTCATCTTCACCCACCAGGATGACGTTATCGCTTACATATTTGTGTTTCGGCACAACCAGGTTGGTGGGCGCGGGCACACCCTGGAACACGCGGCCAGCCATATCAAAGCGCGAGCTGTGGCAGGGACAGAAAAAGCCGCCGAGCCAGTCTTCGCCCAGATCTTCCGGCGCCAGTTCCGGCCGGTAAGTCGGCGAACAACCCAGATGCGTACAAATGCCCACCAGCACCAGAATTTCCGGCTTGATGGAACGGTGGTGGTTTTGCGCATAAGACGGCTGCTGATCCGGGTTTTCAGAATTCGGGTCGCGCAGACGGTCGTCATTTTTCGCCAGATTAGCGACAGTCTCTTCAGAACGGCGGATAATCCATACTGGCTTGCTTTGCCATTCCACGGTCAACTTGCGACCCTCATCAATTTTGCTGATGTCCACCTCAACCGGGGCGCCAGCGTTCTTGGCTCGTTCACTTGGCATCCAGGATGCGACAAAGGGAACGGCTACAAAGCCTGCTCCGACAGCGCCTACCACCGAGGTAGCGGCTGTCAAAAAGCGACGTTTGCCATGATCGACACCGTCATTCGACATTTGAAGTTCTCCGCAAAAGTTTGAATTCTGTCCCGGCCCAAATGGAATTCGCGCTCAACCTGCGTTACGCGATAAACTCAGCCTGCTTCAGGGGCCAGCCAGCGCACAAGTGCTTTATGACAGGCCCAACCGGGGTTTATAAAGGGCGCAAATTCTAGCTTATGTCAGCCTGCCCGCCAAGTTTTATTTTATTAATGTATTATTAAACAATAAGATACCGCCGATTTTGATGAAACAATTCGCCGCCATATTTCGCTTTTTCGCCTTCTGGGCGATGTTCGGCGTCGTCGTCGCCAGCGTCATACTCTATATCAACGGTGATTTGCGCCTGAACGGTCGTGACAACGCCGCCAATAACAACGTCATTGTCAACAGCTTCGCCGAGGCCGTCGCCAACGCTTCGCCCGCCGTGGTCAGCATTCACGCCCTGACCTTTGTCGAAGCCAGGGTGCCTGAAGGCGTCAAATTGCTGGAACGCTTTCTGGGCAAAAATTCGCCTCACCGCCCGAAAACCGAAACCCGCTCCACCTCAGGCTCTGGCGTGATACTGGATGCCGAAGGCTACATTTTGACCAACCTGCACGTCATCAAGGGCGCGGACAAACTCGGGGTTTCGCTGATTGACGGTCGCAGCGCAACCGCCGAGGTGGTTGGCTCTGATCCGGAAACCGATCTGGCGGTGCTCAAAATTGATCTGGACAAGCTGCCAACCGCGCGTCTTGCCGACATCAGCAAGGTGCGCATCGGCGATGTCACCCTGGCGATCGGCTTCCCGTTCGATATCGGCCAGACCGTCACCCAAGGCATCATCAGCGCCACAGGCCGCAACACCATCGGCAGCACCACCTACCAGAACTTTCTGCAAACCGACGCCGCCATCAATCCAGGGAATTCAGGCGGCGCCCTCATCAACAGCAACGGCGAAGTCATCGGCATCAACTCGCTGATTTACTCATCCAATGGCAATTTCCAGGGCATCAGCTTCGCCATCCCCATCGACATGGCGAGTTATGTGCTGCAGCAAATCAAGCAAAACGGTTTTGTTTCACGCGGCTGGCTCGGCGCCGAAGGCCAGAATGTCCCCAGGGCGCTGCTGGAAAAAATTGGCCTGAAAGATATTAACGGCGTGCTGATAACAGGCGTGGAGCCAGACGGCCCGGCGGCCGCCGCCAATATTCAGGAAGGCGACATCATCACCCACATCAACGGCGAACCAATTGGCAACATCAATGACGTTATCCGCACCGTCGCCGACAGCGCGCCCGGCAAGCAGTTACTGATAGGTGGCCTGAGAAAACGTAAAAGCTTCAGCACCGCGGTCACGCTGGGCCAGCGCCCGCTGAGAAGCCAGTGACAAGGCAATGAGTGTTGAATAATGAGGCATTATTGACAGGCTAGCCCTGGTTATCTGAGCAGCTTGACATGGTACCGAAATAAAGTACCATATTCATATGAAGCGCAAGCAACAGAGGACGCTGGAGCAAATCTACAAACGACCTGCCAGCGGCAATATACCCTGGAAGGACATTGAATCTCTGTTCAAAGCGCTGGGTGCGGAAGCAACCGAAAGATCAGGCTCAAGGGTAGCCGTAGTGCTTTTCGGCGAAGTCCGTGTATTTCACAGGCCACATCCGTCACCAAATACTGATAAAGGCGCGATAGCCAGTATTCGCAAGTGGTTGGAATTTTATGAGGTGCGACCATGAATATAATGGAAGTCGATGGATACAAGGCAAAAATTGAATATGACCCGGAGCTTGATCAATTTCGGGGTGAGATTCTCGGATTGAACGGAAGCGCGGACTTTTACGGCAAAAGCCCGGCAAGCCTCAGGAGGGAGTTCAGAAACTCATTAAAAGTATACCTGGAGGTATGTAAAGAAAAAGGAATCCCTCCAATGAAGCAATACTCGGGCAAATTCAATCTCAGGATCCCCCCCCGGTTGCATAGTGAAATTGCAGCGCGAGCGACAGCCTCGGGAAAAAGCATCAATCAATGGGTATCTGAAGTGCTCGAGCGTTCTACTCTTGAGTGAAGCAGCGTATAATTCTTAATGATACATGAGTTCACTTCTTTCAAATTCTTGCTTTCATTATTCCAGATCATGATAAGCGTAAAGCATGAACATTGACCTCGAGCTTGTTAGAGCGATTTCTGCATTTGGCGCCGCAGTTGGTGTTGCTTTTGCGGCGATTCAATTGTGGCGCTCCAAGCAACAGCAAGTTTTGCGATTTGAGGATGAAATCGCAAGAGAGTACCGGGAGATAGCACGAAAAATCCCCATCGAGGCCTTGCTAGGGAAGAATCTAAACGATGACAGCGAAACCCTAAACAGTATATACACATACATTGATTTCTGTAACGAGCAAATATTTCTCAGGAAGAAAGGGCGTATAAGAAAAAGCACGTGGGATAATTGGCTGGAAGGCATCGAGGCAAATATGAAACTTCCCGCTTTTGATGAGGCATGGCAAGAAATACACAAGAATTTGCCAGACATTTTCACAGAGTTAAAACGGCTTGAGGAAGAAGGCTACAGATCAGACCCCAAAAAATGGTGACACGATATATGTGGGGATTCCTATTTTGCAATGTCTGTCACCTTCGCCTGTGACAACAGTAAAGACACAGTGGACAAAGAATAGTGAATAATTTTCTGGCGTATCACTGAATCTTCTTCATCAAGCCAGTCAGCTTCATTATTCATTATTCATTGCTCTTGCAATTGCCCGCATAAACACCGCATTTTCCTCCTCCGTTCCCACCGTCACCCGCAAACAGTTTTCCAGCACGCCGCCGGCGGCGCTCATGTTTTTAATCAGCACGCCCTGTTGTTTCAGTTTTTCAAACACCTCCGTGGCGTTCGCCTGTAGCAGGCGGAACAGGATGAAGTTGGCGCGGCTGGGATAGACTTTCACGTCCGGCATGTCGGCCAACTGTTGCAGCATCACTTCACGTTGCTGGCGAATTTGCGCCGCCTGCTGCTCCATCGCCTGCGGTTTTTTTAATATCGCGGCAGCGGCTTTTTGCGTCAGCACATTGATGTTGTAAGGCAGGCGCACCTTGTCGATTTCGTTAATCAGCAGGGGATGACCGAACAGCACGCCGAGACGCAATCCAGCCAGCCCCATTTTGGATACGGTGCGCATCACCAGCAGTTTTTCGTGTTGCGCCAGCGTATCGATATAGCTGTCCTGCGCGAACGGATGGTAGGCCTCGTCGATGACCACCATGCCGGGCGCGAACTTGATGATTTGCTCGATGGCGGAGGCGTGAAAACAGTTGGCGGTCGGGTTATTGGGATAGGCGATAAAAATAATCGCCGGCTGATGCTGGTCAATCAGACGCAGTGTTTTCACCACATCGATTTCAAAATCGTCATCCAGCGGCGCGCCGACATATTGCATGCCGGTGAACTCGGCGATCATGCGGTACATCACAAAGCCGGGTTCGAACGCCATGATGCAGCGCCCCGGTTGCGCCACCGCCAGCGCCAGCATCTGGATGATTTCATCCGAGCCGTTACCGAGCAGGGTCGCGGTTCCCGCCGGCGGTTGCATCAACGCATTCAGCGCCAACTTGAGCTTGCGCGCGTGCGGGTCGGGATAGCGGTTGATTTCTGCTTCACTGACCTTATTTAGCCAGTCGGAGCGATCAGTCTGTGGCAAGGCATACGGATTCTCCATTGCGTCCAGCTTGACCATGCCTTCGGCGTCGGCCACGTGGTAGGCGGAAAGCGCGCGTATTTCAGGGCGAATCCAGTTGAGCAGGGAATCGGTCACGTTATCTCCCGGTAAATATTCTGTTCTCCTCATGCTACCAGACTCCCCCGCTCCAATAAAAAACATTTATCCATTAAGACAGGCATTCACGCTTGAAAAATTGCAGGCAAACCCCACATAGAGGTTACAAATCTAGTGTAGAGGAGGTAAAGAATATGAGCTTGATACGTTATAACCCCTGGAGTCTGTTCGACCAGTTAAACCGCGAGTTGAGCAACCCGCTGGTGAACGTCGATACAGATGACGACAGCAACATGGCGGTAGCCCGCTGGGCGCCTGCCGTCGATATACAGGAAAGCGACGATGCGTTTACCCTGTTAGCCGATGTACCGGGCGTGAACCCGGATGAGATTGAAGTCTCCATGGACAATGGCGTACTAACCATCAAGGGCGAACGCAAGTCTGAAAAGGAAACGGAAAAGGACAACTACAAGCGCGTTGAGCGCCAGTATGGTCTGTTCTATCGCCGCTTCACATTGCCGGACACCGCCAATGCTGAAGAGATAGAAGCCCATGCTGAAAATGGTGTACTCAAAATCACCATTCCGAAACAGGAAGTGGCTCGTTCTCGTAAAATCGAAGTGAAGCACTAGGCTTCACCCTCTGCGGCCATTCGCCGCAATAAAAAAGGCCCGCAAATGCGGGCCTTTTTTTTGCGCGACCACAAACCGGGCTATTGAATAATCTTCAATTCCACGCGACGGTTTTTGGCGCGGCCGGCCGCCGTGCTGTTATCCGCAACCGGTTGTGATTCACCATAACCTTTTGCCGTCATGCGGCTGGCGTCAACGCCCTGCGCAATCAGGTAGTCGCGCACGCTGGCGGCGCGTTTTTCTGACAGTTTCTGGTTATACGCCTTGCGGCCGCGGTCATCGGTATGCGCCTGCACTTCCACCCGGATTTGCGGGTTGGCAAGCAATGCTTCCGCCGCCTTGTTGAGAATGGCTTCGGAGTCTTTGGTAATGTCCGCAGAATTGGTTTCAAAATTAACGCCTTCCAGCGACAGCGAAAACAATGCGCAACCTGTGGCATCAACCGGCGCATTGGCCGCGCTGTTCGGACACTGGTCGGCGCTGTCGGCGACGCCATCGCCATCCACGTCGGTGACCACGGTTTCATAGGAAACCACGACAGGCGCAGGCGTTTCCAGCACAGCTGCTGTGACAGCAGGCTCCGCCGGCGCAACGGCATCGGATGCAGCCACAGCCTTGCCGCTATGCCCGCTGCGATCATAGCCAAAACGATACAGCGCAGCCACATACAGGAAGGTGGCGTCTTCATCGTAGGCGTCCGCGCCCAGTCTGACGGCGATGCCATTGTCCCAGCCGTATTCAACACCGCCGCCAAAATGAATCTGGAAGTTGTTGTCCTGACTGTAAGGCACATTGGCGCTGTTCTGGATGGATGACAGCCCCGCCATTACAAACGCCTGCCAGCCGTGACGGTAGCTGTATGCCTCATCCTCCACTTCGTGCCAGACATACCAGAGCAAACTGGCGCCTGGCAGTTCGTAATCGATTTTGGCGTTCGGATTGAGCAGTGGATTTCCCTGATTATTCAACTGTGCGGCGCCAAGAAACGCCTGCTGCGCTTCCACACTGAAACGCGCATCGATGTCGACGCCGGTAAACAGTTTGTAGCCGCTGTCAGAGCCATCCTGCAAACCGTAACCGGTGTTGCCGGTGGCCGGCGTCAGATCCGATGCGCCCAGGCCCGCGCCCAGATACCAGGCGCGCTGAAAGATGTCTGACGCCTGCGCGGACAGTGCGCCCAGCAACAACATCAGCAGCGCCGGTTTGCGGCTACGGCGCGCCAGCAGCATC
The DNA here is from genome assembly GCA_026995045.1 of Gammaproteobacteria bacterium. Classification (GTDB taxonomy): domain Bacteria; phylum Pseudomonadota; class Gammaproteobacteria; order SZUA-229; family SZUA-229; genus S139-92. Next base: position 25,577 of record JALWPK010000226.1, read on the forward strand.
ACCGCAAGCATGGCGAATAACAGCAAGGGTCCGTTGCCGCCGATGCCACGCAGGCCGGTTTTGATGACTGCATTCGGATCATACGGACGCGAATCGGCATCATTGTAATCCGGAATGTTGTCGCCGTCGGCGTCAGCACAGGCCGGATAGCTGATGCATTCACCGGCATCTTCCACGCCGTCGCCGTCACTGTCGCCACCGTTGGGCAAGCCACTGCTTTCCGGGTCGGCATAATCAGGGATGCCGTCGCCATCGCTGTCAACCGGGTTGGTCGGATCGGCGCCGGCTTCGCTGGCGTCATCGCCGCCCTGGTTATCGCTGTCGGGGTCCTGATAATCCGGCGCGCCATCGCCGTCGGTATCGACCGGGTTGCCCGAAGTCAGACCGCCATATTCGATTGCATCCGGGATGCCATCGTTATCGCTGTCGCTGTCCATGTAGTCGGGGCGGCCGTCACCGTCGCTGTCCGGGCAAGCGGGCCAGGCCGGGCATTCGATATTGTCGGCAATACCGTCGCCATCGCTGTCACCCGGTCCCGGGCCGGCGCTGTCGACATCCAGATAATCCGGAATGCCATCGCCATCGCTGTCGCCACTGCCTTCAGCGGCGTCGGGAATACCATCACCGTCACTGTCGGTGTCCTGATAATCCGGAATGCCGTCACCGTCGGTATCCAGCGCGCCGGTGGCCGGGTTGTTGTCACCGTCCAGATTCGGGTCTTCGGCGCTGTCGGGGATGCCATCACCGTCATCGTCCGGGTCCATATAGTTGGCGGCGCCGTCGTTGTCGATGTCACCCAGCGGGCCATCGTTGTCGTTGGCGTCCATGTAGTCTGGTACGCCGTCGCCATCAGTGTCCGGGCAGTTTGTCGGATACGCGGGGCATTCGACAGCATCGCTGACGCCATCCCCGTCACTGTCACCGGGCGCGCTGTTGTCGACATCCAGATAATCCGGGATGCCATCGCCATCGCTGTCGCCAGCACCCTCGGTGGCATCCGGGATACCGTCATTGTCGCTGTCGGTATCCTGATAGTCCGGCGTACCGTCACCGTCGGTGTCGAGCGGACGGGTGTCGTCGATACCGTCACCGTTGAGGTCGAGCCCGCCGGTGCTGTCCACGTCCAGTGCGTCATCGATGCCGTCGCCGTCAGTGTCGTTGCCGGTGGTTCCGGTTTCAACCGCATCCGGAATGCCGTCGTTGTCGCTGTCGGTTTCCATATAGTCCGGCGTACCGTCGTTGTCACTGTCGGCGCACAGCGGATACATCGCGCACTCGATGTTGTCGGCAATGCCGTCGCCATCGCTGTCACCGGCGCCGGGGCCACCGCTGGCGGCGTCAATGTAATCCGGAATGCCATCGCCATCGGCGTCGGTGGCGCCTTCGGTGCTGTCCGGCGCGCCATCATTGTCGCTGTCGGTGTCCTGGAAGTCAGGCGTACCGTCACCGTCAGTATCCACCGGATTTACCGGATCGGTTCCGGCTTCCGCCGCGTCGCTGATGCCGTCATTGTCAGCGTCGGTGTCGGCATAATCCGGGATGCCATCACCATCAGTGTCGGGGCATGCAGGATACGCCGGGCATTCAACATTGTCGGGAATGCCATCGCCGTCAAAATCATTGCCGGTGGGCTGGTCGACATAATCCGGGATGCCATCACCATCGCTGTCGGTGACACCTTCCGTGCTGTCCGGCGCGCCGTCATTGTCGCTGTCGGTATCCTGGAAGTCAGGGATGCCGTCGCCATCGGTATCCAGCGGGTTGGACGGATTGCCACCGGCCTCGTTACTGTCGGAGATACCGTCGTTATCGCTGTCGGTGTCCAGATAGTCAGGCGCACCGTCGCCGTCGGTGTCCGGGCAGCTGTTGTCGAACGGCGGGCCGGCCGGGCATTCGACATTGTTCGGAATGCCGTCGTTGTCATCATCCTGATTGAAGAACAGCTCGCCACTGGTGACGTCCGTTGCGCTGTTACCGGCGGCGTCGGTGCTGGTGGCGTCGACATCGTTGGCGCCCTGCGCCAGCGCAATGCTGCCGCTGTCCGGCGCGGCGCTGGTGTCAACGCTCCAGTTGCCGCTGTTGTCAGTGGTGGTGCTGTAGGTGGCGCCGGCGACCACGATCACCATGCTGCTGCCTGCTTCCGCCGTGCCGGTAATCACCGGGGTCGGGTTGTTGGTGATCTGGCTGCCAACTGTCGGTACCTGAATACTGGTATCGATGGTGAGCTCGTTGTTGCTGCTGTCAGTCGAACTGTTGCCTGCGAGGTCAGTGACCGTTGCTGTCACTTCGTAGTCACCGTCAGGCGTAATCGCGTTGCCCGCAGGAATCACCAGCGTCCAGTTGTTGCCGGTCAGGCTCAGGTTGCCGTCACCATCGGTATAGGTGACGCCGTTGACGCTGACCGTCAGGGTTTCACCGGCGGCAACGGTGGCTGTGCCGTCAAGCGTCGGCGCGGTGTTGTTGGTGACCAACGGATTCACCGTCGGCGCACTCGGCGCCTGGGTGTCGACCAGCAATTCATTGCTGCTGGCGTCGCTGCTGCTGTTGCCGGCGGTGTCGGTTACCGTGGCGGTCACTTCATAGGTGGCGTCCGCCAGCGCATTACCAGCCGGAATCGCCAGCGTCCACACATTGCCGCTGAGGCTGAGGTTGCCGTCGCCCACACTGTAGCTGACGCCATTCACGCTGATAGCGAGGCTCTCGCCGGTGTTAACCGTTGCTGTGCCGGCCAGTGTCGGCGTGGCGCTGTTGGCGTTGAGCGCATCAACAGTTGGCGTGGCCGGTGGCGTGGTGTCAATCACCAGTTCATCCACTGTCACATCGGATGCAGCATTGCCTGCCGCATCGGTGCTGGTCACAAAGACGGTGTTGGCGCCATTCACATTCGGCGCGAAGCTGCCGCTGTCGGGGGTAGCGGTGGCGGTATCAATACTCCAGCTTGCGCCTGCTGTTGCGGTGGTGGAATAGGTCGCGCCCGCTACTACCACGGTCACGCTGCTGCCGGCTTCCGCCGTTCCATCGATCACCGGGGTGGGGTTGTTGGTGGTTTGCGCATTCACGGTGGGAATCACCGGCGCGGTTGTATCCACTTCCAGTTCATTGCTGGTGACATCGGCGCTGCTGTTGCCAGCGGCATCGGTCAGGGTGGCGGTGACTTCGTACACGCCATCCGGTGTGATTGCGTTACCCGCCGGAATCACCAGTGTCCAGATGCCTGCTGTCAGGCTCAGGTTGCCATCGCCATCGGTATAGGTGACGCCGTTGACGCTGACCGTCAGGGTTTCACCGGCGACAGCAGCGGCGACGCCGGTTAATGTCGGCGTGGTGTTATTGGTCAACAGGTTGTTCACCGTTGGCGTTGACGGCGCGGTGGTATCAACAGTGAGTTCATTGTTGCTGGCGTCGCTGCTGCTGTTGCCCGCCGCATCTGTGACCGTTGCCTGCACCTCATAGGTGTTGTCCGCCAGCGCATCGCCCGGCGGAATGGTCAGTGACCAGCTGCCGGCATTGCTGCTGAGGTTGCCATCGCCATCACTATAGCTCACGCCATTCACCGTGACCGTCAGGGCTTCACCCGCCGCCAGCGTAGCGCCGCCGCTCAGCGTTGGCGTGGCGGTATTGGCGATCTGTGGATTAACCGTGGGCATGGCAGGCGCAATGGTATCCTTGTCGGCTGCGTCACTGGCGCTGCCGGTGTTGCCGGCGACGTCTGTCTGACTGGCGCTGATTAACAGCACGCCGGCGCCATCGGCATAAATACTGACATCAAAACTGGCGCTGTACACACCCGCGTTACAACCCGGCGACTGCGACAACTGGGTGGTGTTGCCGGCTACGTTGATGCGCACATTGACTGCGCCATCATTGGTGGCGCAGCTGCCGCTGACCGGCCAGGCTGCCTGATTGGCAATGTTGGCGGCGACTGGCGGGTTGATGGTCACAACTGGCGCGCTGTTGTCGAACAGCACCGTCACCGTTGCAGCAGCATTGCTGGCGTTGCCGGAGCCGTCGCTGGCCGCGCCTGCCGGCACATCAATAGTGATATCGCCATTACCGTTAGCGGTCAGATCGACGGTATAGGTGGCGGCATCCACTACCGTAAAGTTACTGGCGGCGGCATTGCTGACCACAATGTCAGTAATGTCAAACCCACTGACCGCTTCGCTGAACTGGATAGTGACAAAGAACGGCGTCAGATTGGCGGCGGCCGGCGCGCCCTGAATAGCCACATCCGGCGGCGTTGCATCCAGCGGCGCCACGGCCTGGGGCGCCGCCGTGTTGTTATTGCCCGCGATATCCTGCGCCACATTGGCGGCCACATCGATGGTGACATCACCGGCGCCGTCCGGCGTGATATCTACCGTATAGGCGCTGCCATTAACAGCGGCAAAATTACTGGCTGTTGCATTGGCCAGTGTGATATCCCCAATCGCAAAGCCTGTGACCGCTTCACTGAACTGAATCGTGACATTGAACGGATTGACGCCGTTGACATTGGCGGGCTCGCCCTGAATATCCACCGTTGGCGCCACCGTGTCATAGAGCGTGACCACCTGGGCTGCAGCACTGCTGGCGTTGCCGGCGGTGTCCTGGGCGGCATTGGCGGCAACATCAATCGTGATATCGCCGTTACCATCGGGCGTGATATCTGCAGTGTAATTGCTTCCACTAACTGCAACAAAGTTGCTGACGGTGGCATTGGCGGCAACGATATCGGTTACATCAAAACCGGTGACCGTTTCGCTGAATACAAAACTCACATTGAAAGCCGCTGTGCTGTTGACTGCAACCGGCTCACCCTGAATATCAATCGTTGGCGCCACGGTGTCCTTGTCGACCTGTGTGGTCGCCGCCGAGCCTGTATTGCCAACTGCGTCGCTTTGCGTGGCGTCTATGCTGATGGCATTCAAACCATCCGCAATGGCGCTGACATCAAAACTGGCGCTCCAGTTGCCTGCGCCGTCACAAGCCACGTTCTGGCTGGCCGGTGCGGCGCTACTGATGCTGACGGCAACATTATTGTCACCACTGGTGCAATTACCGCTGACTGTATAGGCGGCTGCATTGGCTGCATTCACTGTTGGCGCACTGTTAATCGATACCACGGGCGCAACCGTATCCTTGTTCGCCTGCTCGGTTGCAGCGGCGCCGGTATTACCGGCTGCATCTGTCTGGCTGGCGTTGATGACAATGGCATTGACGCCATCAGCAATGGCGGTGACATCGAAGGTGGCATTCCAGTTACCCCCTGCGCCACACGCCACATTTTGACTGGCCGGCGTTGCGCCTGCGATGCTGACGCTGACATTGCCATCCGTAGCCGTACATGAGCCATCGACCGTATACGCGGCGGCGCTGGCAGCCGTTGCATCAAGCGGACGGTTAATCGAAACCGCTGGCGCAGCGGTATCCTTGTCCGCCTGCACGGGTGCAGCAGCGCCGGTGTTGCCAGCCGTATCCGACTGGCTGGCGTTTATGCTGATGACATTGGCTCCGTCTGCAATGGCGCTCACATCAAACACCGCATTCCAGCTACCAGCGCTGCAGGCGACTGCCTGGCTGGCTGGGGTGGCGCCCGCGATGGCAACGGTTACATTGCTGTCGCCTGTGGTGCAACTGCCCGATACTGCATAAGCGCTGCTGTTGGCAATATTCGCTGTTGCAACCGGATTGATGCTGACCACCGGCGCAACATTATCAAACAACACCACGACCTGGCCTGCGGCCGTGTTGCCATTGGCGGCGCCATCCTGTGCGGCATTGGCGGCGACATCGATGCTGATATTGCCTGTGCCATCTGGCGTAATATCCGCGGTGTAGGTATTGCCATCGACTGCAACAAAGTTACCGGCGCTGGCGTTGACAAGCGCAATGTCGGTTACATCAAAACCGGTGACATTCTCGCTGAATTCAAAAGTGACATTGAACGCGGCTAACGAATTAACGATAGCGGGCGCATTCAGAATCGCAACGGTCGGCACATCAGATTCCTTGTCTGCCGTTGTGCTGTCGCTGCCGATGTTGCCAGCGGCGTCGGTCTGGCTGGCCGAGATTGCCAGCACATTGACAGCGTCGCCAATGGCGCTGACATCAAACACGGCCGACCAAGCGCCGCCGCTGCAAGCCACTGCCTGACTACCGGGCGTGGCCCCGGTAATGGCAACCGTGACATTGCCATCGCCGGAGGTGCATCCGCCGCTGACGGTGTACGCTGTTTCATTGGCGGCATTGACCACCGGCGCGCTGGTAATCGTCACTGCCGGCGCCGTACTGTCGAAAATGCTCACTGCCTGGGTGGCGGCAGTATTGTTATTGGCGTTCAGGTCCTGCGCCACGTTGGCGGCCACATCGATGCTGACATTGTTGCCGGAGCCATCCGGCGTAATGTCCGCGGTATAGGTGTTGGCGTCAACGGTGACAAAATTACCGGCAGTGGCATTGGTCACGCTGATATCAACCAGCGCAAAACCGGTGACATCTTCACTGAACTGGAATGTAACCGTGTAGGGATTGTTGTTGGTGATGAAAGCCGGCGCATTCTGGATGCTGACAGATGGCGGCGTCACGTCCTTGTCGGCAAATGCCGTTGTGGCATTGCCGAGGTTGCCGCGTGAGTCCTGCTGGCTGGCGTCAACGATAATGACATTGGTTCCATCGGCAATGCCACTGACATCAAAACTGGCTGTCCAGCGACCGCCGCCGTTACACAACACAGACTGACTGGCCGGGGTGGCGCCAGAGATAGACACGGTGACATTCTCATCACCGGCGGTGCAGTTGCCACTGACCGGATACGCATTAACAATAGAAGTGGTGACAACCGGCGGCGCATCGATGGTGACTACAGACGGCGTCACATCGCCCGCGCCGGTGATCTGCAATATATAATCCTCAACTTCACCGCTGGCCTTGCTGCCAGCGAAATCGCCCGTGGTTAACACTTCCGCGCCATTCACCATGCGAATACGCGCATAGGACGCGCCCATCACAATATCCGGCCCACCGGCGCCGATGGTTGGCCAGGACAGTGTTACGTTGCTCTCATACGAACCCGCCGCCACTGTCACTGCATTGGAGGCTTCGTCAGCCTGGAACTGGCCATCACCATCAAAATCAATCCAGCCGCGAATGGTGGAAGCTTTGCCATTGATCGAGGTTGCATTCACCGTAATGCTGTAGGAAGTGGACAGGTCGGCATCCAGTGTTGGGAAGGTCAGCACGCCATCATCCGATGCATCATCACCGGCGGCGCCTGCGCTGTCATCAACACCATCCACAAAGCCGTCCTGATCGCCACTGGGCGTTGTACCCATATACACGCCTTCGATGATGGTGTGCGCCGCGCCGTTGGAGACCGCCAGTGTCTGATAGCTGTCGGGGGCGTCACCGTATTCATCAGAAGGTTCGGAGCGCAGACTATGCGCCTTGAAGAACGCCCAGGAATCGAACGATGCATCGCCGTCATCCGCCATGATGATATCCACGGCAACCGGCGCACCGGGCGTGACCTGCGCCCGGCAGCTGACGGTTTTGGTGAAGCCGTCCATTTCAGTGTTGTACGGAAAGTTTGGGCTGAAATCGCCGAAATCGTTATCCTTGTAGAGAAAACTGTTGCTGCCGTTGTTGACAGCATCAATACTGACAATCAAACCGTTGGCAGTTACTGCACAGTTAACATTGTCAACAAAAATACGAATGAAATCGTTGAAACCGCCATTAACGAATTCATTGTATTCTTCCGAACCGAATACATACTCGACAATCAGCGTGTTTTCAGCCGGTGTTACGGTGAAGCTGAGCTTGACCCTGTCATACAGGTTTTGCGTACCACTACCGATCAGTGAGTCGGTGACCGCTGTCGTGTTAAACAGGGTTTTCGTATTATCCGCACTGTTGGCGCCCACCACATCGGCAATATTACCGGTGCTGAGAATCACGCCCTGACTCATGTCGGCGCCAAGCAAAAAACCGTAGTCATTGAAAATGCCAATCTGGTTATCGCTTTCATCTACCACTGCCGGATTGGGTGCAATGGTGACGCCCGGCCCTTTCAGGGTATCGACCAGGGTCTGTGTGGTGACGGTGACGTTATCCAGCGGGCTGACGGATTCGGCATGCGCTGGTGTCTGCAAGGCAATACCCAGAACCGTCAGTGAAACCAGTTTGAAAAAATCCGTGCGAAACATAACGCATACTCTTTGTTATTTATTATTGGTGAATACCGTTCGCCGCAGCACGAAAACCGTGCAGCGCTGACAACCTATAACGCAGTGACTTCGCAAGCCATGCTTGACCCGAGAGTATAGGTGACAGACCAGACAATGCTGAAAATCCGTTTACATTTAACGGTTTGACACAAATGCGCAGGCACAAAAAAACCCGCATCGCGGGTTGGCGTTAGCGACGAAGACGAGGGATTCAGGACTTGATGCGGTACTCGGCGGAACGCGCGTGCGCGGTCAGACCTTCGCCATGCGCCAGCACGGAGGCGACCTTGCCCAGCTCGGACGCGCCATCAGCGGAACAGCCAATCAGACTGCTGCGCTTCTGAAAATCATACACGCCCAGCGGCGAAGAGAACCGCGCCGTGCCGGAAGTCGGCAACACGTGGTTGGGGCCGGCGCAGTAGTCGCCCAGCGCCTCGGCGGTGTAGCGCCCCATGAAAATCGCGCCGGCGTGACGAATCTGTTGCGCCGCCTGTTCGGCATTGTCGACAGACAACTCAAGATGCTCGGGCGCGATGTGATTGGCGACTTCAATCGCCGCTTCCATATTATCCACCTGAATGATGGCGGCGCGCTGTGTGAGCGAGGTTTCGATAATCGCCCGGCGCGGCATCTGTTCCAGCAAACGGTTGATGCTGTCGATGACCTGCTCGGTGAAGGCGCGGTCGGTGCTGATTAAAATCGACTGCGCGTCCTCATCGTGCTCGGCCTGCGAGAACAGATCCATCACAATCCAATCGGGGTCGGTTTTGCCATCGCACACCACCAGAATTTCCGACGGGCCGGCAATCATGTCGATGCCGACCACACCGAACACCATGCGTTTGGCGGTGGCGACATAGGCGTTGCCGGGGCCGGTAATCTTGTCGACTTTGGGAACCGTAGCGGTGCCATAGGCCAGCGCCGCCACCGCCTGCGCGCCGCCGATGGTGAACACGCGATCCACGCCGGCAATCGCCGCCGCCGCCAGCACCATGTCGTTGAGTTCACCGTCCGGCGTCGGCACGACCATGACCAGCTCCGGCACACCGGCCACCTTGGCCGGAATCGCGTTCATCAACACCGATGAGGGATACGCCGCCTTGCCGCCCGGCACATACAGCCCCGCCCGATCCATCGGTGTGATTTGCTGACCCAGCACCGTGCCATCGGCTTCGGTGTATGACCAGGATTCCATTTTCTGACGTTCAGCATAGGCGCGAATGCGTTCCGCCGCCTGTTGCAAGGCGTCGCGTTGCACCGCATCAATCGCATCGAGTGACTGTTGCAAGCGCGCCTGACCAAGCTCCAGCGCAGCGGCATCGCTGACCTGCATGCGGTCGAAGCGGTTGGTGTATTCCAGCAGCGCCGCATCGCCGCGCTGTTTGACATCGTTGAGAATGTCGGCGACGGTCTTGGCTATCTCACCATCGATGCTCGCATCCCAGTCCAGCAAGGCGTCGAGCCTGGCAGTGAAATCGTCATCGTTGTAATCAAGCTGGGTAATATCTGGCATGGTTTTTATGCGTTGGCGACAGCAGCGCGGATATTGTCGATAATGTTGCTGATCTGCTGGTGCTTCATTTTCATCGAGGCCCGGTTGACCACCAGCCGTGAGCTGATATCGGCGATGTGATCACGCGGCTCCAGACCATTGGCCTTGAGCGTGTTGCCGGTGTCGACCACATCGACAATCAAATCCGCCAGCCCGACGATAGGCCCCAGCTCCATCGAGCCATACAACTTGATAACTTCCACCTGCTCGCCGCGCGATTCAAAATACTGCTTTGCAACGTTCACAAACTTGGTGGCGATGCGCAGACGGCCATTCACCGGCGCAGCCTGCCCCACTAGACCAGCAGTCATCAGCCGGCATTTGGCAATATTCAAATCCACCAGTTCGTACAGGCCCTCACCACCGTGCTCCATCAGCACGTCCTTGCCCGCCACGCCGAGGTCGGCGGCGCCGAACTGCACATAGGTGGGCACGTCGGTGGCGCGGATAATCAGCAGCTTGATGTCTTCATGGTTGGTGTCCAGAATCAGCTTGCGCGAGCTTTCCGGATCTTCCGCCGACACAATATCGGCGGCGGCCAGCAGCGGGAGCGTTTCCTTGAAGATACGGCCTTTGGAGAGGGCGATTGTAATCATTTTGTCTGGCGAACGCCGGGTGTTGCCCAAGCGAATAAATAGTGAATAGTGAATAATGAATAATGAATAATTGGTGAGTTCATATCAGTTGTTATTGGCGTTGGTTTGTTTTGCTGTTTTGATGCTTGAGGTCAACAGTTTAATCAGTTCATCGTTTTCCGGTTTGATGCTTTTGTACATGGCCTCTGTTATGTATTTCGATTTACAAAGCAATTTCAGCCAGTAGCGGGTTTCATTTGCCTCTTTCAATGCGATGCCGAGCTTGTTGATAAAATCCGGTCTGGATTGGGCATATTCAGACTCACTAACCAATGCGCCAATAGCCGTACCCGATCGCAAAACCTGCTTGCTGAGAACAAACTCCTTTTTATCCCGCCTCAAAAACTGCGAGAGCTTAACAATTCGCAATGCAAATAAAAAACTTTTCTCCCTGAGAACATTCTCCATGATGCATCATATCCTGAATTTTGCCACACTCCGTTATTCACTATTCACTTTTCATTTCATCAGGCTGGTATCCGCCTGATGTTAGCGCCTAACAGCGCCAGTTTTTCTTCAATAATTTCATAGCCACGGTCAATGTGGTAAATGCGCTGCACTTCGGTTTCGCCTTCCGCAACCAGGCCGGCCATGATCAGGCTGGCGGAGGCGCGCAGGTCGGTGGCCATGATGGGCGCGGCGGTGAGCTTGTCGACGCCACGGATGATGGCGGTGTTGCCTTCGACTTCGATGTCGGCGCCCATGCGTTGCAGTTCCTGCACATGCATAAAGCGGTTTTCAAACACGGTTTCGACGATGGTGGCGGCGCCGTCGGCTATCGCATTGAGCGCGGCGAACTGCGCCTGCATGTCGGTCGGGAATGCCGGGTACGGCGCAGTGCGAATATTCACCGATTTGGGGCGCCGGCCTTTCATGTCAAGTTCAATCCAGTCATCGCCGGTGGCGACCTCGGCGCCGGCTTCGCGCAATTTGTCAATGACTGCATCAAGCAGATCAGGCTGGGTATCCTTGACCTTGATATGACCACCGGTAATCGCCGCCGCCACCAGGTAAGTGCCGGTTTCGATGCGGTCGGGTAGTACGCGGTAACGCGCGCCATGCAGTTTTTCCACGCCCTCGATGGTAATCGTGTCGCTGCCGGCGCCGCTGATTTTGGCGCCCATGGTATTGAGGAAATTGGCCAGATCCACTACTTCCGGTTCGCGTGCGGCGTTTTCAATCGTGGTGACGCCGTCTGCCAGTGTTGCCGCCATCATCAGGTTTTCGGTGCCGGTAACCGTGACCATGTCGAGCACCAGCCGCGCGCCCTTGAGACGTTTGGCGCGGGCGTGGATATAGCCGTTTTTCACTTCGACATCCGCGCCCATGTCCTGCAGCCCTTTTATATGCAGGTTAACCGGGCGCGAACCAATGGCGCAACCACCGGGCAGCGACACTTCGGCCTGGCCAAAGCGCGCCAGCAACGGCCCCAGCACCAGAATCGAGGAGCGCATGGTTTTCACCAGGTGATACGGTGCGGTGTAGTTTTCGATGGTATTGCTGTCGACTTCGATGCTGAGCTTTTCGTCGATGACCACCGTCACCCCCATACAACCCAGCAGCTCGACGGTGGTGGTGACATCGTGCAGATGCGGTACGTTTTCCACCACGCTGACGCCATCGGCCAGCAGGGTGGCGGCCAGAATCGGCAGCACGGCATTTTTTGCGCCGGAGATGCGGATTTCGCCGTCGAGGCGCGCGCCGCCCTGGATAATCAGTTTGTTCATATGAAGCGGGTCTGTTTAAAGTATGGCTTCCAGCTTCTGCTCCGGCTCGACCAGACCATAGACATGCGCCACAGACTGAATTTGCGGTGGCACATTTTGGAAAGCGATTGCATATTGACTGGCGCGCATTATACGCGACATTTCCAGCAACAGGGCGAGTCCGGCGCTGTTGGCGCTGGAAACGCCCGCACAGTCGACACTGACATCACCCGGTTGCGCCAGCAATTTGACCGCCTGCTTCGCCAGCAATGGCACGCTGTAAAAATCCAGCACCCCCTTGAGCAGGATGCGATCGCCGTTGCGCTCGATACTGCCTGTTTGTTGCACCGAAGCCTTCAAACCGGATCAGCCCTTCGCCTGCTGTTTTTCAGCCTGCGCCTTTTCAATAGCGCCGCCATTTTTTTCATTCAGCAGTTTGAGCAAACCCTTCATGCCGCCCTTGCGGAATTCCTGGGTAAAAGTGCCGCGGTAGCTGGTCACCAGCGAAACGCCATCGATGCTGATGTCATACACTTTCCATTCGTTGTCCTTGACCCGCATGCGGTAGGACACCGGAATTTTCGGCCCGCCGGGCTGAATCACCTCAGACTTCACCACCGCCTTGCCGTTTTTCGCTTCGGCCGGGAAGAAATTGATTTGCTGGTCGCGAAATTCCTGCAACGACTTGCTGTAGGTGCGCACCAGCAAGGTGCGGAAGGCGTCGACAAACTGGATTTTTTCCGCGTTACTGGCCTTGCGCCAGTTTTTGCCCAGCGCCAGCTTGGCCATGGTGACATCATCCAGATGCGGCAGAATATACTGGTCGACCAGTTCATAAACCATATCCGGCTCTTTTTCGATGAGCGTGCGTTTTTCCTTTAGCACGGCAATCATCTGGTCAGAAGTCCGCTTCAGCATATCCACCGGCGACTCCAGGCTCTCGGCGCGCAACGGCCCGGCAATCAGCAGGGCGGTTATGACGAGGGTGAGAAATAGTTTGATGCGTTTCATGATCTGCTCCCGGGCAAGTCTGCTTGCCTACTCTTTTTTGTCATCCGCCATGCTATAGAGGAACTGGCCGATGATTTGTTCCAGCACCAGCGCCGACTGGGTGATTTCCAGTTTATCCCCCGGCTTGAGATAATCGTCTTCCGCGCCTGGCTCCAGCCCGATATATTGCTCACCCAGCAAGCCCGAAGTGAGAATGCTGGCTGCGGTATCAACCGGAAACTTGTCAAATTTCTGTTCGATAGACAGGGTGACAACCGCTTCATAGGACTGGGAATCATATTCAATATTGCTCACCTTGCCGACGCGGACACCACTGGCGGATACCGGCGCGCGCACCTTGAGGCCACCAATGTTGTCGAAATGCGCGGTGATTTCATAACCGTCGCCATTGCCGTAGCTGGCCAGGTTGCTGACCGTCATCGCCAGCATCACCAGCGCCGCGATGCCGGCGGCGACAAATATCCCTACTGTGATTTCAAGTGTGCGTGTTGTCATGGTTGTGTTGTCTCACTCATATTTGTTCTGTTTTTATGCGAACCCGGCAAAACATCCTGCCTTCGATTCTACTGATTTCACGGCTCGCCTCGCGTTACGAGATCCCTCGCCTTGCTCGGGATGAAACGGTATTTTTCGCAAAAAAATACCGTTTCACTTGCCAAACATCAATGCGGTCAGCACGAAATCCAGCCCCAGCACCGCCAGCGACCCGTACACCACGGTGCGGGTGGTGGCCTGCCCCAGTCCTTCCGAGGTGGGGATGCAGTCGTGGCCTTCGAACACCGCAATCCACACCACCACAAAACCGAACACCAGGGACTTGATCATGCCGTTATACAAATCCAGATACAGATCCACCTTGGCCTGCGCCTGCGACCAGAACGCGCCACCATCCAGTCCCAGCATTTGCACCGCCACCAGATAGGCGCCCAGCACCGCCACCGCGCTGAAAATCGCCGCCAGCAGCGGCATCGAAATCACCCCGGCCATGAAGCGCGGCGCAATCACGCGCTCCATCGGGTTGACCGCCATCA
>JALWPK010000227.1 GCA_026995045.1 Gammaproteobacteria bacterium
CCGCGCAATATTTGCACCGGAATCTGGTGCGAGAGCTGGGCGCGCCGCGCAATGCTGAGGGAGAGGAGCAGCAATTGCTGGTGCTGGCGATGGGCAAGCTGGGCGGTGGCGAACTCAATTTTTCCTCGGATATCGACCTGATTTTCTTTTATGCTGAAGATGGCAAGGTGGATGGCGCGCGCGCGCTGAGCAATCAGGAATATTTCGTGCGTCTGTGCCGCGAGCTGGTAACCGCGCTGGATGATGTCACGCAGGACGGTTTTGTCTACCGCGTAGACACCCGACTGCGGCCGTACGGCAAAAGCGGGCCGCTGGCGATGAGTTTTGCTGCAATGGAAAACTATTACCAGTCACAGGGGCGCGACTGGGAGCGCTACGCCATGATCAAGGCGCGGGTGATTCACGGCAAGGCGGAGGATGCGGAAACGCTGAAGTGGATTCTCACGCCATTTGTTTACCGGCGCTATCTCGATTTCAGCGTGTTCGAAGGCATTCGTGAAATGAAAGCCATGATCGAGCAACAGCTGAAACAGAAATCGCTGCAGGGCAATATCAAGCTCGGACGTGGCGGCATTCGCGAAATTGAATTTATCGGCCAGACCTTTCAGTTGATTCGCGGTGGCCGTGACCGGCGGTTGCAAAGCCGCAGCATTATTCAGGTGCTGCATGTGCTGGATGAAACCGGCGTGCTGTCGCACCAGGATGTACAGCAACTACAGGATGCCTACCGTTATTTGCGCACGGTGGAAAACCGCGTGCAAATTTATCGCGATCAGCAAACGCATCTATTGCCTGCGGATGAATCAGCGCAACAAAGCCTGCTTCTGGCGATGCGGCTGGATCGCTGGACAAGCTTGCAGCAGCAGTTACAGCTGCATACTGACAGGGTGCAGGCTGTCTTTGATCGCCTGATTGCCGGGCAGCAGGATGAACAGCCTGACAATGCGATTGCACTGAAAGTCGCCATGCGCCAGTTTTTTGATGACGGGGACATGGGGGTGTTGAATACGGTTTTGAACAGTCAGCAGATTGTTCTGAGCCGCGATGAGGCGGATGTGTTGCGACAGTTTGTTGCAACACCCGCGATACGAAACCTGAACGAAAGTACGCGCGACTTGTGCATCAACCTGCTCGCCAGTCTGATTACGGAAATCGAGGATGAGCACGCCAGTGAAACGCTGCAACGCTTGCTCGACATCGTGCTGGCGATTATCGGGCGGCCGGTGTATCTGTCGATGCTGTTGCAATATCCGCTGCTGCGCCAGCGGGTGATTGGATTGTGTCAGGCGAGCCGCTGGTTTGCAGACCAGATTCGGCACATGCCGATTTTGCTGGATGAATTGCTGGAAGGCGATGCGCAGCTGACGCTGCCAACAAGAGATCAGCTGGCGCAGCAACTGGACGATAAAATTGCATCGGCGCCGGCGGGCGACTTCGAGCTGGTGCTGGACAGCCTGCGCGTGTTCAAACAGGCCAACCAGTTCAAAATCGCCATGCTGGATGTAGTGGGCGAGCACAAGGTGACCGACCTGGCCGACCGCCTCAGCGATATTGCAGAACTGCTGGTGCAAAAAGCATTGCAACTGGCGTGGGACGAAGTGGTCAGCCGTCATGGCGAGCCGGGATGTGTGATCGACGGTCAGGCCTTCACGCCGGGGCTGGCGGTGATTGGCTACGGCAAGCTGGGCGGCGCCGAGCTCGGTTACGGTTCGGATCTGGATCTGGTGTTCATTCACAACAGTCGCGGTGACAGGCAGCAGACAACGGGCGAGCGTGCGCTGGACAATCGCTCGTTTTTCAGCCGGGTGGTGCAGCGTTTCCAGCATATTCTCGGCGTGCGCACCTTCAGCGGCGTGTTGTATGAAATCGATACCCGCCTGCGACCCGATGGCCGCGCCGGGCTGATGGTCACCAGCATCGAGGCTTTCGAGGCATATCAGTGCGAACGCGCCTGGACCTGGGAGCATCAGGCGCTGGTGCGGGCAAGAATGGTGGCTGGCGGCGCCCCGCTGGGGCTGGAATTTGATAGAATCCGGCGTTCAGTGCTGACGCAGCCGAGGTCGTGGCCGCAGTTGGGGCGCGACGTGGTTGAAATGCGCCTGAAAATGCGCCGGCATCTGGCCAGCCGGGATGCCAGCAAGCCGGATTTGAAACAGGGTGCTGGTGGCCTGGTCGATATCGAGTTTATCGCGCAGGCAGGTGTGCTACTGCTGGCGCATGAGCGCGAAGCGCTGTTGCAGTCCACATCAACACTGGTGATTCTGGCCGAACTGTGTGGCGCAGGCTGGCTGCGCAGTGATGAGTTTGAGCAGCTTTATGCCGCTTATACCAGCATTCGCCGGGCGGCCAATTACCAGACGCTGGAAGTGATCAATGCGCAACTGTTGCAACAGTGCCAACAGCACATGCAACAGGTAAGTAAAGTGTGGCAACGACTGTTTGCCGAATTTGAATAACGTTTGAGAGATACAAAGGTATGACAACGCAAACCACGGCGCAAACGATGGCGGATCGTGACGGAGTTATCTGGCTGGATGGTGAACTGGTGGAATGGCGAGAAGCCAAAATCCATGTGCTCACCCATACGTTTCATTATGGCATGGGCGTGTTTGAAGGCGTGCGCGCCTATCACGCGGAAAAAGGCACAGCGATTTTCCGTTTGCAGGATCATACCGCGCGCCTGTTCAAGTCCGCCGAAATCATGGGCATGCCAATGCCGTATGACGCCGATACGCTGAATGAGGCGCAGCGCCTTGCGGTGAGAAAAAACAATCTGGATTCCGCCTATCTGCGGCCGATGTGTTTCTACGGTTCCGAAGGCATGGGTTTGCGCGCCGACAACCTCAAGGTGCACGCCATGGTCGCCGCTTGGGAGTGGGGCGCTTACCTCGGCAAGGAAAATCTGGAAAACGGCATCCGCATCCGTAAATCCACCTACATGAAAAACGATTCGCATCCCAGCATGTATCTGGCCAAGGCCAACGGCAATTACATCACCTCCATGCTGGCGTTGTCGGAAGCGCTGCAAAAAGGCTATGACGAAGCACTGTTGCTGGACAGCAAGGGCAATGTCGCCGAAGGCAGTGGCGAGAACATATTCATGATAAAGGACGGCGTGTTGTATACGCCAACGCTGGTGGCCTCGCTCGATGGCATCACCCGCGACACCATCATGACGCTGGCCAGAGAAGCCGGTCACGACGTGGTTGAAACCACCATCAAGCCGGAAGAACTGTATGGCGCCGATGAAGTGTTCTTCACCGGCAGCGCTGCTGAAGTGACGCCGATTCGCGAAATTGACGACCACACCATCGGCAACGGCTCGCGTGGCCCGATAACCGAAAAACTGCAAACCATGTACTTCGACGCGGTGCATGGCCGTCTGGACTCGCATCCGGAATGGTTAACCTATGTATAAACGAGGATCTGAATATGCCTAACCCCCATACCGCAACACAGGAAGGGCTGGAAACGCCAAACCAGGATGCGCGCATCGAAGTCACCCGCGATGTCTTGCCTGTACATTGTCCGATGCCGGGTTCATCATTGTGGAACTCACACCCGCAGGTTTTTATTCCGGTGGAAGAAACCGGTAAGGCAAAGTGTCCGTATTGTGGAACTGAATACATACTGATTGACAGTTAATGGGGTCTTCCATACTGCGTGTTGGCTCCGGCGGCATGCTGACGCAGCTTGCCGGACTGCTGATATTCCTTCTTCCTGCGGCATCCCTGGTAACGAGTTATGGCGGCAGCGGCCCGTTTACCGCACTGGCGCTGATGTCGCTACTGGTGTTGCCGTTTCTGCCTGGCCGTCAGCAACTTGAGCGCGAAGAAAAGCTATTGTTGTTCGCCTTCGCGGCCTTTTTTGTCTGGGCGATTGCCAGTATGTATATAGCGGGAATCAGTGATGATGCGATGCGGCGCCTGTCGCGGTATTCACGATTTTTTACCTTCATTCCGGTTTATTTTCTGATACGACGTTTGCAACCGTCGGCGCACTGGTTGCTGGCGGGTGTGGTTGTCGGCTGCATTGCATCAGGGCTGTACGCCATCATGCAAATCTGGTTTGGCTGGGAGCAGTATTACCCGGGGCGAGCAAGCGGGACGCATCATCCGGTGTATTTCGGTGATTTTTCCATGCTGATGGCGTTTCTCGCAATCAGTATGCTGCAGCTGGCGGCATCGAACATTTACAGGTGGATTATTGTGGCGGCATTCGGCATGGGCGTGCTGGCGAGTATCCTGTCCGGCACACGCACTGCATGGGCCGCGGCCCCGGTGATGCTTGTTGCATTAATCTGGCAACACTGGCATGTGCTCGGTCCGCGCAAAAAACTGGGTATTGTCATCGCGGGCTTGCTGTTGCCGCTGGCGTTGTACAGTCTGCCGTTTACCAATATTGCCAACCGCGTAAGCGAAGCAATGCGGGATGTTGATCGTTACGAGAATAATGTGACAGTTGAGACTTCATTGGGGCAAAGATTCGAAATGTGGCGTGTTTCGTGGCAATTTATCAAGTCCCATCCCTTGCTGGGCATAGGGACAGGGAATTTTCAGAAAGAAACAGGCAAGATGATTGATGCAGGCGAGTTGTCTGAAGCAGTCAGGCCGTTTGGCAATCCGCATAACGAATTTATCAATACAATGGTCACCCGTGGTGTTATTGGTGTTGCCAGTTTGTTGGCGGTGTTCGCTGTTCCACTGATTATCTTTACTCGCAAGTGGAAGAGCGCAAGCATGGTGGATGCAGCTCTGGCGGGCGGCGGCGTTGTCGTGGTGACAGGGTTTGCTGTATTTTCCCTGACGGCATCCCCGTTCGAGCGCGCTTTGCCTGTCAGCGTGTATATATTTTATATTGTGGTTATTGCCGCGCTTTTACACAGGCGTACTCCTGCTGACAAGCCAGCCAGAGTGTCGTAATGAACAGCCCGGAAAAAGCAAACAGGCTTTCGGTTATTGTTATCGCAAAAAATGAGGCGGATCGCATTGCGCGCTGTCTGGAATCGGTAGCCGGTCTGGCGGACGAGATTATAGTGCTCGATAGTGGCAGCACAGATGGCACAGTCGAGATTGCAAAACAATACACGCCCCTGGTGTTTGAAACCGATTGGCCAGGCTATGGCAGACAGAAACAGAGAGCGCTGGACAAGGCGCAATATGACTGGGTGCTGTCACTGGATGCGGATGAAGCGCTGACACCGGCATTGCGCGACGAGATTGCCACCCTGCTGGCTGCGCAGCCCGGTTGCAGCGCCTATGTCATGCGCTGGCAGGCGGTTGTGTTGGGCAAACATCTGAATTATGGCGGCACTTCCCGCTATGTGTTGCGTTTGTTTAACAAGCAGCAGGCGAAATTCAGTGACTGGATTGTGCATGAAAAAGTGGTGTTGCCCAAAGGCGGCAAGGTCGGCAGGTTGAAAGGCCGCTTGCTGCATTATTCGATAAGGGATTTTGATCAGTTGATGCAAAAAAACATGCATTACGCTTCGCTGATGGCGCAGCGCAAGCATGAAGCCGGCAAACACGGCTGGGGATTGATTGGCGCCAGCCTGCGCGCCTGTTTCGTGTTTATTCAGCTCTATATATTCCGGCTGGGCATTCTGGATGGCGGCATCGGCTATATGCTGGCGGTGATGCACAGCCAGTACACCTTCAATAAATATGCCGGGCTGTGGTATCGGAATCGGGCTGACAAGCTGAAAAAATGAACATCAGACAATACCTTTATCTGCTGCGAAAAATCTATCTGACAAAATATTTTCGCAAGTCATACAGCCAGTTTGGCGAGGATGTGGCCTTGCTGAGCCTGCTGGGCAAGGACAAGCTGAGAGGCTACAAAGGATTTTTGTCAGGCTATCAGGGTTTTTTTGTTGATGTCGGTTGTTACCATCCAATCAAGCATTCCAACACCTATGTGTTGTATAAACGCGGCTGGCGCGGCGTTAACATCGACATTGATAAAATCAAGATTGACGCCTTCAATCTTGTGCGCAAACAGGATACCAATATTGTTGCTGCGGTTTCACCCCAGGCAGGTGAGATAGAAGTGTACCGGTTCGGTCGATACAGTCTGCTGACCACGCTGGACAAGCAAACAGCCGAAAAATATTCACAGGATTACGGAAAGGAGGCGGAGGTGGATCGCGTTCAGGCGAAAAGCCTGACGGACATTCTGGATGGTACGCCTTACAGGGGCCATCGTATCGATGTGCTGACAGTCGATGCGGAGGGGCACGATTTCGAAGTGCTGAGCTCACTGGATTATGAGATTTACAGGCCAGCTATTATTCTTGCGGAAAGTCATGAGCGCGAGCTGGAAAAAGTGCTGCAAACCCGGGTGCACCGGTTTCTGGCGTCAAAGGGCTACGCCATTGTGAACTGGGTGGGTTTTACCCTGTTTTACAGCGCGCAGCCAATCGATGAAATGCATCAACAACAAAATCACAATTCACCCTGAATGAACAATACACCCAAAAAGATCATCGTCTGGAGCTGGTCTCGCGACCCGTCGCTGAAACCGGTGGAAGCATTGATTGATGAAGGCGCCGTGGAGGTGGTTTTGTGGGTGAGCATGCTTGGCGACAAGGATTTTCGCAGCAAGCCGTTCTCCTATGTGCCGGAAAAAATGCTGAAGCGCCTGGCCTTGCTGGACAGACGGCAGGATGTGTTTTACCGGCAATCCAATGAGCAGCTCAATCGCGACCTGAATCGCTGGATGGATATTTATTCAAGGGTGAATTTTTCAAAAGGGCTTGACTATCATGAGCATGTCAATCTTTTCCATTTGTATTACCAGTATTTCACCAATCTGATTAAAAGCCGTGGTGTGGATGCAGTGGTATTTTTTGGCGCGCCGCATGTGGGGGCGGACTATGTGCTGTATCTGGCGGCAAAGGGGCTGGGCGTTGATGTGTTTGTGACGCTGCAA
The DNA here is from genome assembly GCA_026995045.1 of Gammaproteobacteria bacterium. Taxonomy (GTDB): domain Bacteria; phylum Pseudomonadota; class Gammaproteobacteria; order SZUA-229; family SZUA-229; genus S139-92. The sequence goes on from JALWPK010000227.1 coordinate 6,931, forward strand.
AGCCATGTCGCCAACCGTTTTTACTGTGTCACCGAGCTGGATGATATCGGCACATTCGAAACCTGCAAGCAGCTGGGCGAGCCGATTACGCTGACGATTCCCCGTCAGCATGAAAAAAAGCATTTCTATTCTGCATTCATCCGCAACAAGCGCAAGTTTCGGTTGCACAAGCTGCTGGAAGACAGTTTACGCGCAATATTTCCGAGCCGCCAGCCAATCAGCTGGGCGGGGGTGTTGCAAAATGCTTCATCCAGACTGAATTATGTCAAATACTATAAAAAGATGGCGCAGCACGAAGTGGATTTTGACAGAAAGTTTGTTTATTTCCCGCTTCATATGCAGCCCGAGTTGTCGACCACGATATTGGGCAACGAATACTCTGACCAGTTGCTGGCGATTGAAAAAGTCTCGGCGATGATTCCTGAGGACTGGCATATCTATGTCAAGGAAAACCCGACGCAGGGCGCGCCGCAGAGAAACCGCCTGTTTTATGAAAGGCTGGGCCGCATTCCCAACACCCGTTATCTGAGCGAGCGCGTCAACACCTACGACTTGATGAAGTCGGCGCAGTTTGTCGCCAGCATCAGCGGCACAGCCTGCTGGGAGGCCATCAGTGGCGGCAAGCCAGCGCTGGTGTTTGGTCGCGTCTGGTATATGAACCTGCCGGGAATCAGCCGTTACCGCGAGGGCATGACGGCGCAGGATGTGCTGAACAATCGCTTCGAGCATGAGGAGCTGGAACGCGCCTACAGTGAACTGATGAGCCGCACCATACCGGGCATTATCGGTTTGTCCTATGCGGTGCTGTATCCTGAATTTACCGAGGAAAATAACGCAGATCTGCTGCTGGCGTTTTTGCGCAAGGTGCTGGCGCTGGACGGCGCCAACAGTTAGGGAATCTTCGATTTATTCAGAGTATCCACAGGCTTTATTCTGCATCCTGCAAGCCATCAACCAGTTCTGCCGATACGGCTGTGCCGCGTTTTACATCCTTCAATACTTTTTTGCCAAGCAGGGATTCATAGTATCGGGGAGACAGTCCCAGGCCGGGGCGAATCGCGCGCATGTTATCTGGCGTAATGGTTTCTCCGGCGCGCATATCTGCAACAAAATACAGCGAGCGCCGGTATACCAGGGAGGCTTTTTCCCTGTCCGTCGGGCCATAGCGAACGTCACCCAGGGATTGATGCGCTTTCTGGGTTTCGTCGACCAGCATGCGCATCTCGTGAGGCTCCATTGAGAAGGTGGAGTCGACGCCGCCGTCAGCGCGCCGCAGGGTGAAGTGTTTTTCGATCACGGTTGCGCCCAGCGCGACACTGGCGACCGCCGTGCCGATGCCCATGGTGTGATCGGACAGGCCGGCGTGACAGTGAAAGCGCTCGCGAATATCCGGTATGGTGCGAATATTGGTGTTTTCCGGCGAGGCGGGGTAGGTGCTGGTGCATTTCAGCAACACCAGATCCTGGCAACCGGCTTCGCGCGCAGCGGCGACGCTTTGTTCCAGTTCCTCAAGTGTCGCCATGCCGGTGGAAATAATCATTGGCTTGCCGGTTGCGGCGACTTTTTTAATCAGGGGAATGTCGGTATTTTCGAACGATGCGATTTTGTAAATGGCGTTGTCCAGCTGTTCGAGAAAATCTACAGCGGTTTCATCAAATGGCGTACTCAGCGGAACCATGCCCCGTTCGCGCGCGCGCGTGTAAATCGGTTCGTGCCACTCCCACGGGGTATGCGCTTCTTCATAGAGCTGATACAGGGATTTGCCGTACCACAGGCTGTTTTTGTCGCTGATAAAAAACTCGCCTTCCGCGATGTCAATGGTCATGGTGTCAGCGGTATAGGTTTGCAGCTTGAGCGCATGCGCGCCGGCTTCAGCGGCGGCGTCAACAATTTCCAGTGCTCGCTCAAGTGACTGGTTGTGATTGCCAGACATTTCGGCGATAATGAAAGGCGGGTGGTTTTGTCCAATCGTCAAGTTGTTAATTTTTATGTTCTTCATGTGGCTTGTTTCAATAATAAACCAAGTTGTTTGGAACAGGTGTTATTGCTAAGGATACTCTGGTTTTCTCAGGGTTTCTGTGACATACGGAGTGTAGTCATTTCCAGCAGCTGAAAGTCTCGTGAAAATGAAGATAAGGTATGTATTTTACCTTTATTTTGCTTGGATATTTCAAGAATTAATTGGAGAGCCGCTGATATTGTATCTATTTGATCCAATACTATGTTAATTGGAGGCTGTATTGAGTGACTATTTTATCATAGGCGAATACATAGGCTTGCGGTCGCCAGACATTGAACAGGATATCTATCATGGGGAATGGGCTAATTGGTTCAATGACGAGTCAGTTACGCGCTACCTCGTGCATGGTGTCTATCCAAACTCAATAGAGTCACAGGTTGCGTATATTAAGTCAAAGCTTGCCAGTGACAGATCTATTGTACTTGCGATTGATGATATCAATACAGGAGAGATGATAGGAGTGATATCTCTAGATAGTATAGACCTTATAAATCGGCTGGCAGATATTGCTATTGTCATCGGTGCAAAAAAATACCCTTGTTGTGCACCTATCGAAGCGATGGGCTTGATGACACAACATGCGTTCGAGAAGTTGAACCTGACGAAGGTGCAAGCGGGTCAGCACGTGGGTCTATGGAAGTGGGTTAATACATTGGAATTGATCGGCTATAGACTAGAAGGTTATATATTGGACACGCATAAAAGAAACTTTAAGTCGTACGATAGTGTCCGTGTTGGAATCACAAGAGAAAGATATCTGGAATTGCTGCGCAGTAGGGGTGGGGCATATTTTGGTGAGGATATCAGGTCTCTCCTGAAAACAAGACGCAAAGAGAATATGTGCGAAGTATTGGGCAAGATGATCCGGGAACTCTATGAGTTGCCTACTCAAGTATGAGTAGGTAACTCATCTCTATAATTCCATACTTTTTGGAATGCTGAGATAACGTCATCGATATCATTCTGTTGCATGCTGGGCAGGATGAATTCGTGCGCAAACAGCTCCTCAAAATGCATGCGCTCGGTTACCGGGCACATTCCCTGGCGGTATTCCACCTGGCTTTCAGAAAAAGGATAGCCCTGGCTGCCGTAGGCCATGCGTTTGGCAAACATGGGTTGCAGGTATAGTGGTTTGACATAACCGGCGCCAAGCTTGACGCCTTCCTGCTCGCGCAGTTCATGATGCGGCAGCTCCGCGCGCACTGCCTGAATGAAGTCATTGCGGTGTACGCCGGCGATATCGCTGTCAAACCGGCAGGCGTGGACGTAATAGGCGTGCTCTGCGTCGGGGCGAACGGCTGGCGTCTGAATGGCGGGCAGCGCAGACAGGTGTTTTTCAATATAGGCGACATTGTCGAAACGTTTGCTGTTGAGTCCCGCCAGTTTCTGCAATTGAATGCGCGCGATTGCAGCCTCGATTTCCGTCATGCGGTAATTGAAGCCGATCATGTTGCGCAGGTCGCTGACGCCCATGCCTTCCACGACTGCTTCGGCGTGATTGCGAATCAGACGGCACCTTTGCGCCAGTTCATCATCGTCGGTAACGATAACGCCGCCTTCGCCGGAATGAATATGCTTGTGATAGTTGAGTGAGAACACCCCGATGTCACCCAGCGCGCCAGCATGTTTGCCCGCCAGCATCGCGCCGGGCGCCTGTGCGGCGTCCTCAATGACAGTGACGCCATGTTTGCGGGCAATCGCGTTGATCGCTTCAGCGTCATAGGGTTGGCCGAAGATATCTACCACGATAATGGCGCGCGTGCGTGAGGTGATTTTGCTTTCGATATCGCTGGCGCTCAGGCAATAGCAGTCTTCCTCAATATCGGCAAAAACCGGGATGGCGTTGTAGACAAGCGGCGCGGTTGCCGAGGCGCTCATGGTGTAGGGGGAAACGATGACTTCCTCGCCGGGCTCAATGCCGGTAGCGCCGACTGCGCAGTACAGCCCGGAAGTGCAGGAGTTGACGGCTATTGCATGTTTGACCCTGAAATAGTCGGCCCACTCCTGTTCAAGCGCGCGCACCTGTTCACCGCCGTTGAACTGTTCGTGCCATGCGCCCAGGTATTTGGACAGGCAACCGCTGTCAATAACATCACAGACTGCTTTTTTTTCTTCCTCTCCGACGGTGACATAGGCGGGGAAAGGTTTTTTGCGTACCGGCTCGCCGCCGTTTATGGCAAGTTTCATGGGCTTATTCAGGTTTTTCGGTTTCAGTGATGACTTTATACATATACTCAGCGCGCATCCAGTCTTCCGGGGTGTCGATGTCCTGCACCATGTGTCTTGGCAGAATAACCGGTCTTGAATCTTCGGCGTACAATCTTGGAGTGTGCATGAAGGCGTCAACATTGACCCAGTAAAACTGACCGGCGTCGTGGTAGGCTTCGGGCAGATCCTGGGATCGCGTCATTTCATGTTCCGGCCAGAACATTTCGAGGCAACCGGCATCGTTGATTTTTGATGCGCGGAAAATCGGAAAGGGAAAGGTGGATACCGGATAGCAGGTGCTGCAACCGGTGTCGCGCAGGGTTTGAAAACCCTGCTGCAAATACCGGGCTTGTACAAAAGGCGCGGTTGCATAGATACAGCAGGCGTATTCCGGATTGTCGCCCTGATCCTGCAGCCACTGCAGGGCATGCTGTATCACCGGGGCGGTGGCGGTGTGGTTATCGGCAAGCGATGCGGGCCGCATGAAAGGAACGGCGGCGCCATATTGTTTTGCCACATCGGCAATCTCACTGGAATCCGTGCTGACGATGACCTTGTCAAACAGACCGGATTGCAAGGCGGCCTCAATCGAGTAGGCGATGACAGGCTTGCCAAGAAAAGGTTTGATATTTTTACCGGGAATGCGCTGGCTGCCGCCTCGCGCCGGTATGATGGCTACGTTCAAAACTTCTCCCGTTTGCTGCTCTGGATGACTGCTTCGGCAATAACGGC
>JALWPK010000228.1 GCA_026995045.1 Gammaproteobacteria bacterium
GAAGACCAGTACGGCAACGCGGTTGCCAACAGCGACAGTATTATTTTTAGCGCGTCGGGCTCATCCAGCGCGCAGTTCAGTCCCTCCGGCCGCTTAAAATTTAACAACAGTTCGACGGTAAGCGTCACGGTGAGCGATACGGTCACCGGCAGCTTTACGGTAAAGGCGGTTAAAAAAACGGACAGCAGCGTAAGCGGAGCAAGCGGCCTGGTGACGGTTAATCCCGGGAATGTCTCGTCGATCAGCATTTTATCCAGCCAGGCCTCAATCACGGCTGGCACCAGCCGCCTTTTACAGGTAGCGCTATCGGATATTTACGGCAACCGTGTAGGTCAGGACAGCTCGGTGACCTTTACCCGAACCGTGGGCACGGGCACCTTTACCAATGGCCTGTCCAGCATCGCGGATTTAACGGATGCCAGCGGGGTATCGCAGGCCACGTACACAGCCAGCACCACATCCGGCAGCAGCGATTCGATCACAGCGAGCTACGGCACGGTGAGCACAACCATGGGCATGGCGGTGACGGGCGATAATGTGAGCCATTATGTATTCAGTCCGGTTACGGATCAAACCATCATCGCCGGCGGAAGCGTCGGTTATACGGTTACGGCGGAAGATCAGTACGGCAACGCGGTTGTCAACAGCGACAGCATCATTTTTAGCGCGTCGGGCTCGGCCAGCGCGCAGTTCAGTCCCTCCGGCCGTTTAAAATTTAACAACAGTTCGACGGTGAGCGTCACGGTGAGCGATACGGTCACCGGCAGCTTTACGGTAAAGGCGGTGAAAAAAACCGACAGCAGCGTAAGCGGAGCCGGCGGACTGGTGACGGTGAATGGTTCAACATTAAAATATATTGTAGTACGCACTGCGGCAAATAATGGCGGAAGCGCTTTTCTGGATTCCGTTTTTACGACCGATAATACCGTCACTTTTTATTCCGCGGGATATGATATTTATAATAATTATCTTGCCGATGAAAGTGTAACCTGGTCGGCAACCGGTACCTTACAGGGCGTAAGCGGGACCGGAACAAGTTTTGTTTACAGTCCTTCGGTAACCGGGGCAGGCAGGGTAATTGCCACTTCCGCTACCTCGGGCGTAACGCCGGACAGCAGCGGGATTGTTACTGTAAATGCGGGCGCCTTGGCAGAATTGCGCGTTCAGACACAAGCCACGGCAAACGGGCATGTTCTGGGCGATACAACCATTACCGCGGATCAAAATTTAACGCTTTTTTCTGTTGGATATGACGCGGATGGCAATTTTATTGGCCGGGAATCATCAACCTGGACCGGCAATGGGGTCATCTCGGCGATTTCTCCGGCTAATCCGACGGACAGTTTGTTTGTAAATGCAGGAACAGCGGGTTCCGGTTCGGTTTCAGCGGTAAGCACTTCCAATACCTCTATCTCCGGCAGCAGCGGCGGGATAACCGTGACGCCCGGCGCTGTTACCCATTTGATCATCCGTGACGGACCGAACGATGCGGGCAGTGCGGTTGGCACGGTGAGTATGACTGTTGGCGAATCCCAGACCTTTTATGCCAATGGCTATGATGCCGATAATAATTTTAGCGCCAATGTCAATGTAAACTGGGCAGTTACAGGAACACTGAGCGGGTTGAGCGCCACCACTAACAGTTCCTCGACAACCCTTTCGCCTACAACGGCCGGAAGCGGTTTGGTTTATACCACCAATTCCAGCGGCTATGTGAATGATTCAACGGGAACAATAACCGTTTCCAACGGCACATTGTCAAGCATGGAAATCCGGACGGCTGCCAATAATGGCGGTGTTGTTTTAAATGATACCGTCCTGACAGCCGGCCAAACGCTTACCTTATATGCGGCGGGCTATGATTTATATGGAAATTATCTCGGTGACCAAACCGTGTCCTGGAGTGTGGATGGAGATACTATAGGATTTTATTCCACCACAACCGCGGCCAGCAGCAATGTTTTCAACAGTCGTGTAAAAAATTCGGCGCGTCTGCGAATTTTAACAGGCAGCATCAATGATTACAGCGGTCTGGTTAAGGTCAATCCCGGTACCGCGGCAAGCTTAACGGCCCTTTCCGCACAAACGGTAAGCGGTACGGCAAATGATTTTATTTCCGATTCGTTGGTGGTGCAGGCCAAGGATAGTTATGGCAACGAAGTACCGGGAACAAATGTAGCCTGGACAACGCCGACCAATGGGCAGTTATCGCCCGGAAATACGCCTCCGGATGTAACAGATATGCTGGGGATCTCCCGCAGTAAATGGCGATTGCGGAGTTCGGCCGCGGCCAAGGATACGGCATATGCTACCATTAGCGGATTGCCTGCGGTGCAATTTATTGCCAATGTGCTGTCTTCAAAAGCGGATTCCATGAAATTTGTAAGCGGCGACGCCCAAAGCGATACGGTTGGCGCTGCCCTGGCGCAACCGTTTGTGGTACAGGTGGTGGATAGTCTTGGTAACCCGGTTTCCAATACCACCATTACTTTTTCAATTTCATCATTTCCGGATGGCGCATCCGGTATGGCCCTGAGTACGGCATCCACAACAACCGATGCCGCCGGAAATGCCCAGACAACTTTAACGCTGGGTTCTTTAACCGGCACATATACCGTTTCCGCTTACAATAGTAATTTGCTGAACAGCCCACAGGTATTTACCGCTACGGCCGGCAATGGCGTGCTGGACCATTTAACGATCGTTTCCGGGAATACCCAAAGCGATACGGTAGGGACGGTTTTGACCTATCCGATAAAAATTAAAACGCTGGACCGTAATGGCAATAAGGTTGCCGGTGCAAGTGTTACCTGGCTGGCAACCGCTGACGGTCTGGTCAACGGGGCATCTTCACAAACCCGGACCACCAACAGCAGCGCACTGGACAGCGTATCCTGGACCTTGCGTACAACGACCGGTGCGGATACGGTAACGGTTTCCGCAACCGGTGTAACGCCTGTTGTTTTTACAGCCACGGCCGGCAATGATATTGCAAACAGTATTGTGGCCGTTTCCGGGAATAACCGCTC
>JALWPK010000229.1 GCA_026995045.1 Gammaproteobacteria bacterium
CCGATCGGCTCTAGAAGTCGACGGTAATTGGAACCAAACCAATCCAGGCATCCCAAGGTGGCAGGCATACTCGACAACCTCCAGCATCTTCCTCGCCCTCGGTAAACCCGGGCGGCTCTAGGAATAACACCCTAGCCTGTTCTCGATGAAACACGCCACTCATCCGGGAACCTGGATAGCAGGGAGAACACCATCTTTACCTAGAACTGCTCGACGTCAAGAGCTCTCGGCTCCATCCTTGAGAAAAGGTCGTGTATAACGCCGGCAAAACGAACAGCGTCAGCAAAGTGGAAGACACCAGGCCGCCCACGACAACCGTCGCTAACGGACGCTGGACTTCGGAGCCGACCCCGGTAGAGAGCAGCATAGGAATCAGACCAAGAGCAGCGATACTTGCCGTCATCAGTACTGGCCTTAGCCGAGAAATCGCCCCTTCAAATACGGCCGTGAGCTGATCACTGCCTCCCGACAAACGTTGATTAATGGCATTGACCATCACCACACCGTTGAGTACCGCGACACCGAAGAGAGCGATAAAACCGATGGAGCCGGGCACGGAGAGATACTGACCAGACACAAACAGAGCAACGATGCCGCCGATGAGTGCCAGGGGCACGTTAAGCATGATCAGCGCGGCTTGACCGACCGAGTGGAAAGCGAAGTAGAGCAGTAGAAATATCAAGCCAAGTGATAGCGGGACGACTATCATCAACCGAGCCTGGGCACGTTGCTGGTTTTCGAACTGACCGCCGAAGACAACGGTATAGCCAGGTGGCAGATCGATCTCGCTGCCGATGCGTTGACGCAACTCGGCCACTAACCCCCCCATATCACGCCCTTCGACGTTGGCCTGGATCACCACCCGCCGCTGGACGTCATCACGGCGAATCTGGGGCGGACCCGACTCGATGGCTACCTGTGCCACATCCCCCAGCTTGACCCAGGCACCGTTAGGCGCTTGCAGAATCAGACTACGGATCGCCTCAACGTTGTTGCGGTAGGATTCGTCCAAGCGCACATAGATGTCGTAGCGCTCATTACCATTGATCACCTGCCCTGCTTCACGACCACCGATCGCGTCACTGATAAGGTCCATCACCTGGGACACCGGGATACCGTAACGAGCTAAAACATCTCGGTCTGGTCTCACCACTAACTGGGCTTCGCCACCAATCTGCTCCATCTCTACACCACGGGTGCCGTCAACCTTCCGTACTAAGGCCTCGATTTCTTTGCCAGTTCTGGCCAATTGATCGAGATCGGCGCCAAACAGCTTGATCGCCAGTTGTGCCTTTACCCCGGATAACAGTTCATCGACACGGGTGGCGATAGGCTGTGAGAAGGAAAAGAGCAGACCAGGGTAGACTGACATCTTCTCTTCCATCAGGACCTGCAACGCCTTGCGGTTCGGTGCGGATGTCCATTCATGGACCGGCTTCAAACCAACCAATATCTCCACATTAGAAACCGGCTCCGGATCCCCACCAATCTCGGCCCGTCCGACCCTACTGGAGGCGTAGAGCACCTCGGGAAAAGTCATCAACTGCTGTTCCAGTTTATGCGCAACCTCTAGTGAGGTATCGAGACTGGCCGATGGGGCCAGGGTGACACGAATATTGATCGTGCCCTCCTCCAGCTCCGGCACAAACTCGGTTCCGAGGTACGGCACCAGTACCAACGAGCCGACAAACAAGAGCAGCGCCGCGCCAACCACCATAGCCCGCATCTTCAATGCGCTGCCCAAGGCACAACGATAGAGCTTATCCAAAGGCTTCATAATAAAACTCTCTTGCTCCCTGACGCCGGTTCTGAATAAATAAGTGGCCAAAGCGGGCACTACCACTAACGCCACTATTAGTGAAGCCAACATCGCCAGCACGATAGAGATGGCCATGGGCTGAAACAGTTTGCCTTCGACCCCTTCTAGACTGAATAACGGCGCAAAGACGATGATGATAATCATCACCGCATAAAAGACCGGCCGCCCGACCTCTCGGGCCGCTTCCTGAATGCGCAGCGCGATACCGTGAGAATCGTGAGCAGCATCGTAGGGGTGCTCTTCCCCTGATGCCAGTTCCAGTTGAGCGCGGTGATGGTGTCGCTCATCGGGCCGGCTCAGATGACAAAAAATATGCTCCATCATCACCACTGAACCATCCACCATCATGCCAATGGCGATGGTCAGTCCGCCCAGAGACATAAGATTGGCAGACACACCCCACTGCGCCATCACCATCAACGCCAGCAGGATTGAGATAGGTACCGAGATCAACACCAAGAAGGTTGCGCGCACGTTGAGCAGGAACAGCATCAAAATGATGACAATCAAGACGAAAGCCTCCAGCAACGCCTTACTGACCGTTCCCACCGCCTTATCCACCAGATCCGACTGATCATAGACCGTTTCGATGGTCACTCCATCGGGTAAAGCCATTTGAATGGCAGGAATACGCTCCTTAATGTTGTCGATAGTTGCCTTGGTGTTGGCCCCCATGCGCTTGAGCACTATACCCGCCACCACCTCACCCAGTGATTCGATATTACCGCCGGCATCTCGCCGGGACATGGTCACTGCACCCTGGCGAATCTCGGGCCCAAAAGCGACGCGCGCCACGTCTCGCACCCGCACCGGTACACCATCCACGTCCAAGAGTGGAATATTGCCGATGTCGTGTAAGCCTTCATCGCCGCTGCGAACCCAGCCCACACCACGGATTACCAATTGCTCTTCGCCGCGATCTAGATACCAACCCCCGGCGTTGCGGTTATTGGCTTCGATCGCTACGGCCACGTCATCGCTGGACAGCCCATAGGCTAACAGACGTTGCGGATCGAGCTGTACCTGATACTGACGTACTTCACCGCCGAATGAGAGCACCTCGGTCACACCGGGAACTGGCATCAACAATAGCTTGACCACCCAGTCATTGAGACTGCGCAGAGAAATGGCATCGTACTTTGAACCATCCTCAGCCCGCAGAATATATTGAAATACCTGCCCCAGCCCCGAGGTATTGGGCCCCATGC
>JALWPK010000230.1:0-377 GCA_026995045.1 Gammaproteobacteria bacterium
GAAGATATTCACCGCAGCCTGCGCGAGGACATCGACATCGACTTTGATGAAGTCGAGGCCGTGCTGCACCGCATCCAGCACATGGACCCGCTCGGCGTCGGCGCGCGCGACCTGAAAGAATGCCTGCTGCTGCAACTGGAAACCTACGACAGCAACGACCCGATGATTGCCGATGTGCGCATGCTGATCAGCGAACACCTGGATTTACTCGGCTCGCACGATTACGCCCGCCTGCAGCGCAAAACCCGCCGCAACGAACAGGAGCTGCAACAGCTTATCCAGTTCATCCAGACGCTGAATCCCCGCCCCGGCGCGCTGATTTCCGGCAACAAGGCGGAATACATCGTGCCCGACATCTATGTGCGCAAGGTCAAGGG
>JALWPK010000230.1:387-39405 GCA_026995045.1 Gammaproteobacteria bacterium
CTCAACCACGAAGCCGCGCCCAAAATCCGCATCAACGAGATGTACGCCAGCCACATCAAGGGCAGCGGCCGCAGCAAGGACGGCGCCTTCCTGCGCAACAGCCTGCAGGAGGCGCGCTGGTTCCTGAAAAGCTTGCAAAGCCGGCATGAAACGCTGTACCGTGTCGGTAACGCAATCGTGCAGCGCCAGCGCCTGTTTCTGGAATACGGCCCCGAGGGCATGAAACCCATGGTGTTGCGTGACATTGCTGAAGAGCTTGATATGCACGAATCCACCATTTCACGCGTCACCACGCAAAAATACATGCACACCCCGCGTGGCGTGTTTGAATTCAAGTTTTTCTTCTCCAGCCACGTCAGCACCGCCGATGGCGGCGAATGCTCCGCCACTGCGATTCGCGCCATGATTAAAAAGCTGATAGATAATGAAAACCCGCAAAAGCCGCTCAGCGACAACAAGATTTCCAGCTTTCTGGTCAAGGAAGGCATTAATGTTGCGCGTCGAACTGTGGCAAAATACCGAGAGTCCATGTCGATTCCGCCCTCCAACGAGCGCAAGCGACTGGCCTGATCACCCCGACTGTTCCACTACGGAGGCATTCCATGCAAATCAACCTGACCGGTCACCATGTCGAAATCACCGATTCACTCAGAAACTATGTCAATGAAAAGTTCGCCCGCATCACCCGCCACTTCGACAAGGTAGATGACATCCACGTCATACTGGAGCTGGAAAAAGTCAAGCATAAAGCCGAATCCACGGTGCACATTCCCGGTCACACCCTGTTCGCCGAATCGATTGAAGACGACATGTACGCCGCCATCGACAGCCTGGTTGACAAACTCGACCGCCAGGTGAAAAAACACAAGGAAAAAAACACCAATCACCTGCATCACAAACCCAGCGAGATACCCCAAACCTGATGAACCTGAACCAGCTGGTCAGCCAGCAATCTGTTGTATGCGCGAGCAATATCGCCAGCAAAAAACGAGCTCTAGAATACCTTGCCGAACTGCTTGCCAGACAGGCGGGATCAGACAAAACCCTTGAAATATTCCAGCAGTTGACCGAGCGCGAAAAGCTCGGCTCAACTGCCATCGGCCACGGCGTGGCGCTGCCGCATGCGCGCACCGCGCTGTGCAACGAGCCGGTTGGCGCATTCATCAAACTCGACAAGGGCATTGACTTTGACAGCCCCGATGGCAAGCCAGTCGACCTGTTGTTCGCCCTGCTGGCGCCGCAGGAAAGCACGGAGCAGCATCTGAAGATTCTGGCGGCCTTGGCCGGCATGTTCAGCAATAATGACTTTTGTGACGACCTGCGCACCGCCGCCTCGGATGAGGAATTACATAGTAAACTAAGCGCTCATCAGCTGGCGTCGAAAGAACTATGAGCGAACTGCTTACCGCCGAATCCATTATCCTCAATCTTTCCAAACAGATTGAGCTGGAATGGCTGGCCGGTAACGAAGACCCGGACAAACCACTGCACGAGGTGGACGTCAGCAAGCACGCCACCCTCATCGGCCACCTCAACCTGATACACAAAAACGTGATTCAGGTAATCGGCCATACCGAATGCGACTACCTCAACAGCCTGGATGAAAACGTGTTGCAGGAAATCCTGCTGCAACTGTTTACCGGCGACACCGCCGCCATCATTCTGGCTGACGACATCCAGGCGCCGGAAAAACTGATTAACCTCGCCAACCAGCACAAGGTGCCGCTGCTGGCCTGCAAGGCGGACAGCAACGATGTGGTCGATATTGCGCGTTATTACCTCAACAGCCTGTTTTCCGACAAGGAAATCATTCACGGCGTATTCATGGAGGTGTTGGGTCGCGGTGTGCTGATTACCGGCGAAAGCAGCGTTGGTAAAAGTGAGCTGGCGCTGGAGCTGATTACCCACGGCCACCGCCTGATTGCCGATGATGCGCCCGAATTTACCCGCATTGGTCCCGATATTCTCGATGGCCGCAGTCCCAGCGTGCTGAAAGATTTTATGGAAGTGCGCGGCCTTGGCATTCTCAACATCCGCGAAATGTATGGCGACAATGCGCTCAAGGAAAACAAGCATCTGCGGCTGGTGATTCACCTCAAACGCCTCAACTCCAATGAGCGCAGCAAGCTCGACCGCCTCGACGGCCATCACCGCAGCCGCACCATTCTCGGCATCGAGATTCCGGAAATCCTGATACCGGTGGCGCCCGGCCGCAACATGGCGGTGCTGGTGGAAGCCGCTGTGCGCAACTACATTTTACGCAGCCAGGGGCACGACGCCACCCAGCAACTTATCGCGCTGCAAAAGCAGGCAATCAATAACAACAAATAAATGTCGTGCAACGCAGGGAGTCAGTCCATGATGAAACTGATAATCGTTAGCGGCCTGTCCGGCTCCGGTAAAACGGTTGCGCTGCACACCATGGAAGACGAGGATTACTACTGCGTTGACAACCTGCCGCTGGGTCTGCTGCCACAACTGGTGGAACAACTGCAAAACAGCAACCTGCAGCCCTATCATCATGTCGCTGTGGGCATCGATGCGCGCAGCAACGCCCACGACCTGCGCCGCTTCAGCGAAATCATCAAGCCGCTGAAGCAAAGCGACATCGATATCGAAATACTGTTTCTGCATGCCGAAATGGCGGCATTAATCAAACGCTTCAGCGACACCCGGCGCAAGCATCCGCTATCGCGCAAGGGCCTGCCGCTTTCCGAAGCAATTGAAGTGGAGCGCGCGCTGCTGACCGAAGTCGCCGATGTCGCCGACCTGGTAATCGACACCACATTCACCAACGTGCACCAGTTACGCGACCTGATTTGCAATCAGGTGCTGAAACGCAAAAACAACAAGCTGTCGATACTGTTCCAGTCCTTCGGTTTCAAACACGGCGCGCCCACCGATTCCGATTTTGTATTTGATGTGCGCTGCCTGCCCAACCCGCACTGGGAACAACACCTGCGCCCACTCACCGGCCAGGACACTGAAGTCATCGAGTTTTTGCAACAACAACCTGAAGTGCATAAAATGCTGGACGACATTTCCGGCTTTCTGAAAAACTGGATACCCGAATTCGAACAGCAAAACCGTTATTACCTGACCGTTTCTGTCGGCTGCACCGGCGGTCAACACCGTTCGGTATACATCACCGAGCGCCTGTGTGAAAGATTCGCCAGCGACACCAACACCACATCCATTCGCCACCGTGAATTGCAATAAGCGCCATGCCCCGACTGTTACTCATCACTCACGAACATATTGGCGCCAATATGCTGCAAACCGCCGAAGCCATCATTGGCAAGACGCTGGAGCATGTCGCCTGCGTGGAAGTACCGATGGATGCGAACACTGACAACATTATCAACAGCACCGAACAGCTGATTGCCGGACATGACACGCTGATACTCACCGACCTGTACGGCAGCACACCCGGCAATATTGCGATGCAGCTTGCAACCACGCCGAACCACCGCGCCATCAGCGGGCTCAACCTGCCGATGCTGCTGCGCGCTATCAATTATCAGAACCGGCCACTGGATGAGCTGGCCGACAAGGCCGCGGAAGGCGGCAAAAACGGAATCCTCCATGACTGACAACATCACCACGCCACTGCGCCACGACATTAAAATTATCAACAAACTCGGCATGCACGCGCGCGCCGCCGCCAAGTTTGTCAAACTGGCCTCGGAGTTCAGCAGCAACATCGAGGTGGAGCGCGACAATCAACGCGTCAACGGTAAAAGCATTATGGGCGTGATGATGCTGGCGGCGGCCAAAGGCAGCACCATCACCCTGCACGCCGATGGCGATGATGCGCAACGCGCGATTGATGCGCTCAGCGAACTCATCAATAACCGCTTTGGTGAAGACGAGTAATGTCATGACGGCTACGGTAAAAGGCGTTGGCGTATCACGCGGCATTGCGATAGGCGAGGCTTATGTCTATCGCCGCGAGCAGGCCGATGTCAGCCAGCGCTTCATACGCAAGTCGCAGCATGAAAAAGAAATTGCGCGTTTCAAGAAAGCGCTGAAGCAGGCCGGCAAGCAACTGCGCGACATCAAGGATCAGATTGCGCAGAACACCCCTGTCGACATTCTCGCTTTCATCGACACGCATTTGCTGATGCTGGAAGACCCGGCATTCCGCGACGGCACCATCCAGAATATACGCACCCTGTCATGCAATGCTGAATGGGCGTTGCACAAACAGGGCGAACGCCTGTTGCAGGTGTTCGATGATATGGACGACCCCTATCTGAAAACCCGGCGCGATGATGTGCTGTATGTTTTGCAGCGCATCCAGAACTGCCTGACCAACACGCCGGAAACCCAGCTCGATGCCAGCAAGCTGGCGAAGCATATTATCGTCGCCGACGACCTCACCCCCGCCGACACCATTCTTATTGGCCACAACAATGTCGCCGGCTTTGTTACCCAGTATGGCACACCACTGTCGCATACCGCCATCCTCG
Organism: Gammaproteobacteria bacterium; assembly: GCA_026995045.1. Taxonomy (GTDB): domain Bacteria; phylum Pseudomonadota; class Gammaproteobacteria; order SZUA-229; family SZUA-229; genus S139-92. Next base: position 4,860 of record JALWPK010000230.1, read on the forward strand.
CCAGCAACCTCGGCATCCCGGCCATTGTCGGCGCGCCGGATGTATGCCAGCAGATAAAAACCGGCGACATGCTGATTCTGGATGGTTACGATGGCGTCGTTCACATCAACCCTGATGACGCTTCACTGGCGCATTTCCGCAGCCTGATTCGCAGCGAAAGCAAGCGCCGCGCCGAGCTGAAAAAACTCAAGGGTCAGCCCTGCGTCACGCTGGACAAAAAGCCCATCACCCTGCACGCCAATATCGACAGCCCGGCCGACATCAAGCAAATCAACAAATACGACACTACCGGGGTTGGCCTGTTTCGCACCGAGATGCTGTTCATCGACCAGAACCAGTGGCCCAGTGAACAGCAACAGTTCAAGTTTTACAAGTCCGCCCTGTCAAAACTCAAGGGCATGCCGCTGACCATTCGCACCTCCGACCTTGGCGCCGACAAGGAGCTGCAGGACACCATCGACCACGGCCCGATGGCGCACAACCCGGCGATGGGCTTACGCGCGATTCGCCGCTGCCTGAAAGAACCGGATTTGCTGACGCCACAGATTCGCGCCATTCTGCGCGCCTCGGCGTTTGGCCCGGTGCTGATGATGATTCCGATGCTGACCAACATCGAAGAACTTGACGAAGTATTGCAACACGTTGAACAGTGCAAGCAACAACTGCGCGATAGCAAGGTGGCGTTCGACGAAAGCCTGCCGGTTGGCGCCATGATCGAGGTGCCCGCCGCCGCCCTCGCCGCCGACGCTTTCGCCAGCAAGCTGGACTTTCTGTCCATCGGCACCAACGACCTGATTCAGTACTGCCTGGCGCTCGACCGCGTTGATGACGAAGTCAACCACCTGTTCAACCCACTGCACCCGGCGGTGCTGCAACTGATTAAAATGGTGATCGACGCCGGCAAGTTCGCGGGCATACCGGTGTCGCTGTGCGGCGAAATGGCCAGCGACCCCAAATACACCCGTCTGCTGCTGGGCATGGGCCTGACCTATTTCAGCGTGCAACCCAACGCGCTGCTGGAAATCAAGCACATCATCAACAACAGCAAAATAAACAGCCTGCGACCGCGCGTGCGAAAAATTCTGCAACTGTATCGCGCCGATGAAATCGAGCAACAGGTGCGCAAGCTGAATGCTTGAGCATCTTGCAAATATTGTTTACCGCCGCCACACCTGCCGTCTACTGCACCAATCCGGATGGGCCAGGAGGCATAAACAATAATGGTCGCATCAAGCCTATATCAATGATGTTCACCAAACCATCGCCATTTACATCTGCATCTTCAGCGCCTGTTTCAAACAAGTTCTTGAACAACCCGATGTCAAGCACATTAACAGCGCCATCGTTATTAAAATCCACATCACATCTATTGCCATATCCATCGTTATCACTGTCAAGCTGATCCGGGTTGGCGATTTCTGTACAATTATCACACAGATCATAATAACCATCATTATCAGAATCCACCGCACCAAGCGGACACCTGAGTTTCAGCAACGCGTCCTTAGCATTGACCAGACCATACCCATAGGCATCGTCACCACCAAGCACACCTAAATCCGTCGCAGAATATTTTATTGCTGTTTCAAGTTCCAGCGCACTGCTTGACGGTTCCGCACTTTTTAGCAATGCCATCACACCTGCAACATGAGGCGCCGCTAGCGATGTGCCTGAAGCGCTGGTGTATGGATCAAGCAAACTCCCTAACCCATATGATAAGTCAGTGGTATATATATTAACACCAGGTGCAGTAATACTTGGAAAGGTATCGCCATTACACGGGGATGGCCCCCTCGAGCTGCTATTTGCAATTGTATAGAATTCATCAATAGAACCAGTAGAAACGGTTTGACTATTTGTGGCAGGGCTTGTGCCCGTTGACTGGGCCGGGCCCTCATTACCCGCTGAGAAAACCACTGCAATATCAGCAGCCTGGAGAAAATTGATGTCAGCATCAAACTCTGTATCGCATACGCCTACACTTGTTAATATACCCCATGAGTTATTGATGATGTCTGGCATGTCATCCGTCGAGGGGTCTCCATCTGGATCGAGCATCCATTGAAACGCAGCATGAATGCCACTTAACGTCGCGGTACCATCATCCTGAAATATTTTTGCAGCTATCCATTGCGCATCCGGTGCAACCCCGATTACGGAGCCAGAGGTGTTTCCACCCACCATGACGCCCATGGTTTGAGTACCATGACCATCTTTATCATAAGGGGACTCCTGTGTTGAATCGGCAATGTATGGGTTATACCAGCTATTGGATCCACCACGCCAGCTATTAACCAAATCAGGATGTTCACCATCAACACCCGTGTCCATACTGGCTACTACAACACCAGCCCCTGTGTAGCCTGCGCTCCATAAATCATTTGCTTTAACCATCACCAAATTCCATGTCGGCGTAGCGCCACTACTCGTTGGCGAATTCTGCAGGGTTATTTTCTTGTCGAGCTCTACCCTATTGACGTTAGGTAGCTTGGCGATGATATTAACAATTGAGACCGGAACCTCGAGAGCTATACCATTGATAAGCCAGAGGTCACGACTTTTGTTGTTGAGATACTTCTTCAGGAATGAACGCGCCAGAAATTGCCTGGACTTTGCATTGGCAATAAGATCTTTGATGTATTTTGTACGGAGGTTACGTCTGGCAAGCTGCAATGTCTTGCGTTCATTAGCAGTCAATTTACCGCCACGCTTCGCAAATAATTTTGCAGTACTACTCGCCAAAAGCGCCTTGTAAGACGAACTATCCAGCTGGCCATCAAAATATATAATCACCGGCACTGTACCCAACTTCTGATTGCGGATTTCATCAATCAGGCTTTGAGATACAGTGCCGGCATTAGCCAAACAACTGGCAAGAACTAATACCAGCGTTGCAAAAAAGCGCTTCATCTGATTAGACTACGGCAAGTATCCAGGCAGACCGACAACATTCCATGTGGTCGCAAAATACACTGAAAGCGCCATGCGTTTTTCTGTATTAGCAGTCGGTTTTCCGTCGCGCAATACCAACCAGGCCAATCAGCCCACTACCGAACAGCCATACTGCCGCAGGTACGGGAACAACAGTGACATCATTCACGCTAACAAGCGCGTCATTGAAATAGATGCTTGGCTCTCCATCAGCAGCGCCATGCCCGCAAGAAGGCACACCATTAGCATCATATGTCTGTATACCGTCAACGCAATAATATGTAGATATTGTGGTTTGCGTGCCGGTCGCTGGCGGCGGTACTGCATCAGCCGTATAGGCAAAGCCACCAATATTAGGGTCCAGTTGCGTTGAGATATCCAGCAGTGTATTACCGGCGCCGACAACATCAAATCGAACTGAGCCCAGCAACTGGGACGCAGGCATTGTAAATGATGTGCCAATCCTGGATACAAACAAATCAATCTGGCCATTAACATTATCGACTGTAAATTCCTTAACAAAGTCCCAGATGGCAGTCGCAAACTGATTACTACCAAACTGGTCAAAGCTTGTTGTATTGACCGAAAGCACGGAAGGGTCATAGTTAATAATGATACCGCCACCTTGAGTATAGAAACTAAGATCACCAGCAGTATTGAGACCTTCCAGCAAATTGTTTGCAACAATGTCTATATCAAACTGTGTTGGCGTAGCAGCATTCGCATCATATGAAAACGCACCCGCACCAACGATATCAATTGTGGCGGCATTCACGCCTGCCAGACATGACAAGCCGGCAATCGCCAGTGCCGAGCGTAAGCTTTTATGCTTCATTGTATTCTCCTAGTTAAGATCATTTAAGTAACAGCGCTCCAGACGCTTGCACTGTTTAAATACGAACATGGCAACCTTTATGCTTGCCCGGTTACATGTTTACATGCATACGTTGTGCCAACTAAAAAAAACACTATAAAATCAACAAGGTATCAATAAATTGTATAAGCATGTCACTATCCCTTACTGATTTGTGGAAAGTTTACCGACACAACATTATTAAGTTCGTTTTCTCACACAACACACATGATAAGCGCCTGTAACCAGTTGTTATTATTAGAGATATTTTTTGCCATCACACAATCAAAAATTACGTTTTCATTAAAGCCATAATGGTAATCGCCTTTTGTATAAAAAACTGACAGTCAGCAATACACATGTAACCTGGTTGCTCACAATGATTGATGCCTTGGTAAAAATATATGCCATATTGGCAAACAGAGAGGAGGTACTCGCTTTGAGCTGTATAATCTTACTGCCCGTTTGGAGAATTCCTTTAGCGCATTGGGATACAAATCTCGCTATCAGTAAGTACAAACTATGGTGAAAAGCTGATTCCAAGACTTGGTGAAGTGCAATAACAAAGCCTTCGAGAACCGGAGTTCCGAAGGCTTTGTTTTTCTTCAGATATTACTTCGCTGGTGTTATTCGCTTCTTCAACCAGACGCTGATCAATAAATTTTCAAAATGCCTTAATCAACCATTGCAACCAGCCTTACTTAGTAATCCCGCTTGGACCTGGCTCCTTGAAAAGCATCGCTTTAAAGTAACCAATATCAAGCACATTTGTACGTCCATCCTCGTTAAAGTCAATGAGTGGCACATTGCCTTGTGCGAAAGCTGCCCTGAATATGCCAATATCAAGGGTATTAGTCATACCATCGTTATTCAAGTCAGCATCGCAGCTATTGCCAAATCCGTCATTATCAGTATCCATTTGTGAAGGATTCGCAACAAAAATACAATTATCCTTGTGATCGTATATTTGGTCGCTGTCAGTCTGAAAACCCACTTCGAACAGACTTAACATGCTTCCCGGTGAAGACTGTGTGTCACCCCCGGCATTATCATTTAGAGTCACAACACCACTACCTGGGCCATTGGGCGGCAACCTGCGATTGGTCAGATTAAGCATTCTATCAAATAGCGGATAACTCCCAACCACAGCCGGCTTAAACAAAACATCCTTCGTTTGTCCCGCTGCAACCATAACCGAGTACTGTTTCTTCTCATACGGGTAAGGGTGCCCATCTTCTGCGATGACCGTAACGTACTCACCATGAATGAGCGGCATATGTGTAGTCAGCCCCATATTGACAATCCGGATTAATGTCGTCTGCCCAGGGATACCGCCTGCAAATGAATTTATGTTCGCATCTGCACCATTTATCAAAAAGTAACTTGCTTGATAATTGATGGTGCTGGTGCTTGCAGGCGGTGTGCCATAGGCGCCTGTTGCTATTTCATCATGCAGCAGCGGATCAACTTCGCTATACACAAGAACCAACTCATTGTCATAAGCAGTTGTTGCTGAGGGATATGCTTGCCCGGTTACAGCATCATTAGTTACCACCCCATATAAACCCATTTGAATCTGGACGGCAGGGTGTGTGCCGCTCTGGTATGCATATGTACCTGGCTGAATGTTTGACCACGTGTAAGTGTTGATTGAGCCATTCGCAGTTTCATAGGTGAAAGAACGCACTCTTTGTCTTGACTCCGCATCCGGCGCACTCATTACTGGTGTCATTGTGGCAGGCTGCCCGGGTATAATTAATGAAGTGGGTTCAGGTAGCCCATCATTCATCAGATGAATGTTAAGTACAGATTCTCCTGCAGGGACAACAATGGCTGGACCAGGTACTGATATTGAGTTACCACCGGTCGGGGCTGCAGGACAGCCGTCTGTCAGATCATTATTATCATCTTGCGCATAGCCCCACATAGGGACAGATGTCCCGTCTGGCATTGGAAGGGATTCTTGCCGGGCGCATAAATACACATCGACAACTGCGTGAGCGGTTCCACTAACCAATGTTAAGGCACTGAGCATCAGTGATGCTGATATGGATTGTTTGATAGTCATTATTTCATCTCCTTCACATTTTCCAGTGCGCTCTATGGGATTGGAACACCGGGCGGCTCTACAATCATCATCGTCATCATGCCGCCTGGGAACACATCATCATTGGTCAGCTCTCTCTCATTATGCGAGTGCCACATAAAGAAAAGGCCATTATTGAGATTAAGTCCGCCTTCGCCAGGTGGTAATGCTGCCGCACCTCCCAGGAATGGGCTACCACTGTAGAAACCACCAAAGGTTAATTCTGACAACTCAGGAAGGGTAACCGGTATCGGCTTGCCATGATCAGCAGCGTACTCGCTTGGTTCCAGCGGGTCACCGGGGGCATGACCATATATATCCCAGCCCAGTCTTTCGCCAGTCCATGTCCATATTGCATCGTAGGTGGCGCCCGGGTGCGTTTGCAATGTGTAGTCAGACACTCTCAAGTCTTCACCGTTTGGACCTTCCAATAAAACACCGTCACGCGCAAAAGTGTTGAAGTTGTTGCCATGTAAATGAAATGGATGCAGTTCTCGCCCGCCCCCAACAACACGAATCAAGACTTTTTCACCAGGGTGCATTCTGGCAAGCGAGCTTAATGGCTGATATGGCATCCAGGCGATATTATTATCGAATACGGTGTCCGGGCCATTGCGTCCGTTGATAAACCACAGTGTTGGACGACTGACAGTATTATCTACCTGGTCCAGCAAACCAAATTCCGCCTTGATGTGCACAGCCGGGTCCATTTCAGTCAGAACAAAGAGGTACTCTCGATCATATGCACTGATGCCTGAAGCATCATTATATGCCTGCCCTGGCGTTGAAGAACGAACAATCAGTGCGCCCACCAGCCCCATGTCAATCTGCAATCCAGGTCTTGTTCCACTATAGTAGGTATAAGTGCCCGGTTTTCCCGCCACAAAAGTATAAGTAACCACATCCGAAGGCCCTGTACTTTCAACAGTTAGCAAGCCTGTATTATTGGCTGCACTTGTCGCGGTAACATTTGTTTGTCCGGGGAAAAGCATCGACGTCGGCATCGGCAAGTTTACATTGGTAAGATTAATCGTTACCAGGTCGCCCTCATTAACAATCAAAGTAGGCCCAGGATATTGCATTGTCTTCCCGGCGATACCATAACCCCATATCTGCAAGCTGTTGCCATCTGGTGTGTCTATGTTGCCAGTTGAGGCCGTCATATTGAATACGGGATTACCCGCCGCACCCGTTTCACCCAGTATTTGCGCATGCACGATACCCGCCGCCAGCAATAATGCCGCCAGTACGCCGCACTTTGTCGCCAGGCTTCCAATTCTTTTGCTTAACATTAGCTCTTCCTCCTATGGCGTAGCAGCCGATATTCTGATTTCTGTCATCATACCGCCGTAGTCTTCGTCACGATTACTTAGATAATTGAGATTCGACGTATACAAAAAATATGTCCCTGGCGCAACACCGGCAGTATCTATGATGACATCAACCGACTCACCTCCGCCAAGCGTTACGGTATTTGTTTTATAGTGATGCACAGTATTGTCGGCTCCTCGAAGCTCTCGTGCGCCCATACCCACTACTGTCATATCCAGCCCCAGAGTTTTTAGCGAGAAGAAGTCGACTACATTTAAATTGGAGAAGCGCAACAAAATCCTGTCACCCACAACAGCTTCTACCAGAGCATCCTCTATTTGGGAATTAAAGCCACCATTTTTTGTTGGGGCTGGAATGGAGGCCTGCACGGTATCCGGGTACCCTCGCCCATTCAACATAGGATAAGTGGATTTCATATTTGCAAACGGGATTGGCTGCACAGCCTCATGCAAGTCGTGAAACTCCCCATCAAATGCGCCAATCTGAATAGCTTTTTCAACCTGGTATACTGTACTGCCATCACCATCATTATATGCGTACCGGTCGCCCGCCTGATGCACATATCCGCCTATCGATGTTCCTACAGGCGTCTTGTCCTGCGCAGAATGCACGTACAGATTACCAAGCATACCCATCTGCATATGTTCTGCCGCTTCCACATGACAGTGATACATATATGTTCCCGGCTCAACGATGTTGTAATAGTATGTCAATGAATTACCTTCGTTAATTGCAATACTCGCGTCTGGCAGCCCATCGAATAATGCAGAGGCATTTGGAAATCCATGAAAATGCACAGTATGAGGATCTGACAAATCCGGCCTTATCAGCATACCAACATTGGTCAGAGTCAAATAAAACTCCTGCCCTTCTTCCAAAACAATTGCTGGCGCTGGAAACATCGCAGTCAGTGCGCCAGCAGAAAGAGCGTCGCTTTCGGGCACACCTGTTAAATTACCGAAACTGAATAGATAAGATTCCTTCCTGTCCGCCATCATCGTAAAGCCATCACCAGCACTGAGGTGCACACACTTCACGTTTGGATCATAATTCACGCTGCCCACATCCGGGACACCATCACTACCCGGGGTCACGCCGTCCGCAAGATAATCATCACCCGGGCATTGTATATACGTATTTGCGTACACGCTGCCGCCAACCAGACTGACACCAGCGAGTATGGAAACGATAGATTTTTTCAGATTAAGTATATTCATAGTAATGCCTGTCCTTAACTATTATTCACATTTAGTCACGCATGATCTCTATTGCGCCAATCCTGATGGCCCTGGCGCTTTAAACAACAATGGACGAATCAGACCGATATCAATGATGTTTACAGCGCCATCCCCATTGATATCCATATCCGTATCTCCGCCGGCAAAGGCATTTCGCATCAAGCCAATGTCCAGCGAATTGGTCAGGCCATCATTATTCAAATCACCATCACACAGATTACCGTACCCGTCGCCATCCGTATCATACTGATCCGGATTTGCCGCCAGTGAGCAGTTATCGTAAATATTCGGGATACCATCACCATCAACGTCTGCAGCTGACAGCGCTGTGACTTCATCTGCCCCGATGTCAATGCTGCCACTTGTTAATGGACGCGGGTCTCCATCATAATCATCTCCAAGTTCAACTATCGTATTAACGGAAGTTGAGTCTGCAGCATCTATTGCAGCTGAGTCAGGCCTCAAGTGATAGTTACCGCTCAGTGACAGTGGGCCAAAGTGAACATCGACAAAATTACCACCTTCATCAAGGGCAGCGGCAGTACCTATATTTGCAACAATCGTTTGCTCCTGCTGTATAACCGTCTGGCCACGATCACCATTGAAGTAATCAAGGATAAAGCCTGGATCGACGGATATATTTGTGGAACTCACACCCGCAGTCACTGTTGTGAGGATGTTATTCGTAGGATTCAGACTACCTGCGCCGAGTACGCCCAAGTCGCTGAATACAGGCGCTGCACCGCCCGCCACATCCGGCACAAGGCTAAACTGGGCAGGGCCACCAGCTACAAGGATAACCTCCCAGGAGAAGGTTCGGTTTTCCCAAATGATATTGTTATCGATCAGCGGGTCTGATATAGCCTGCCCGGAAGCAGTTGCAAGAGCAGCACTATGCGGCTCGGATACAATACCAGCACCCGGTTGAGCAGTAGATGTATTGGTTACGGGATCAAACACATTACCAACAGTCGCAGTTGCATCATTATGCGCAATGGTATTGTGAACAATCCTCACCTTGGCGGCATCCTGCATGCCAATACCGGCGCCAGTCCAGCCTGCAACATTATTGACAATAATGTTGTCAAAGATATCAACGCTATTCCATTGCGACTGATCGCCCGCATTATTGGCAACATCCTGGCCATTTATCAGTGACAAGTAAATGCCACCACCGTGACCAGCGCCAGCGAGGTTACCCTGAATAAGGTTACCTTCAATCAGCACATTGCCTGAGCCGGTAGTTTCACGTTGTTCAAGACCCGCTTTACCTCCTATAAACAGGCCGCCGCCATGCACGTTTATTCCTTGACTGAACGACTGGTTAAACGCAACAGTATTGTTGGCGATAACACCACCATCGCTATAACCAAGATGACCTATACCACCACCATTTCGTTGCGTGAAGTTGCCACATACATAGTTATTGCTGATTTCATAGTTATCAGCACCCGTGTATATGCTAATACCGCCGCCTGTACCCATCATTGAGCCATTCTGCAATATCTGGTTATACCTCACCTTGATGTTGTCATTACTGGAATCAGTGTGTACAAGCGACGCACCAGTCTGGTCAGTTAAGGTCGGGCTACCAATTCTCAGACCACCTCCATAAGTCCCGGCATTGTATACCAGACGGTTATTGCTGATGATCATATCGTCTATATAACCATTCACAAATATTCCGCCACCTTGTACAGCACCAGCAATCTCCAATCCATCAATTCTCGGATTTGTGCTGGCATTGAAGTTACCGGACGATTTACCCACTACAATAACACCCGGCCCTTCCTCTGCATCGAATCCAGCCTGTCCGGGCACAAGGTCAAACTTGCCTGCCGCCATCCTTGCATCAATTTCTGCACGCCAGATTTTAAGTTTTTCCGGAGGCGTCCGTGCTGCAGATATTTTTGAAACACCTGCACCCCACCCCTGCAGCTGCACCGGATGATCCATTATGATCAATTCGTTGTACGAGCCGGGGCTAACCAGAATCATATCGCCGTCCTGCGCCAGGTCAATCGCATCCTGGATTGGGGTTGCGCCAGCAATCGAGCTTGGTACGACACGAATAATCTGTGCTTCTGTCAAATCTGTTGTGACATATACACCTCGCGGAGAGGTCTGGCCATTATTGGCTGTCACCGTTAACTGACCTGAAGGTGTGCCTGGCGGAACAGTTGCAATAATCTTGCTATCGCTCCATGACACAACTGGTAGCTCGACTCCGTCCATTTCCACAACGCCTGCCCCCTGCACATCACCGAACCCATAGTCCCTTGTTATCGTTGCTGGCTCGCCGGGCAACCCAAACCGCGAGTTAGGCACACTGACAATTCCTTCTGAAATTATTTCAATATTTCTGCCTTGCGACAGCGATGTACCCACCGGGAAGACCGGCCCCTGGTTGCTGGCCGAAGCGTATTTAATCATCGGGTAATGATCCGGAGCCTCACAATCGACCGGGAATTTGCCTGTACCCGCAAATGCCGCCACAGGAACAACCGGCGTATCCAGATATGTCGTTGAACCAGGCATATACTGGAAGGTGTAACAGAATGTGCTGAATTGAGGGTTATAGTAGGGATCATTGATATACAGCGAAGACGCTGGATCCAGCGGATCGTAGTTCGGATTTTCCACCGGACTCGGATCATTCATACATGCCTGCAGCATGTTTGGCGCCATACCTGTCGGGCTCGGCACATTCACAGAGTAAGTCGATGGCAAAATGGCCTCAAACTTGCCGAACTCATCTGAATAGGTTTTCTTGACAACTTTACCCGTCCAGTCACGGAATGTGATCGGCACCCATGGCGGTGCGAATTTTTCACCAAAGTTAGGATTGTTAGGATCAAACTCATTCGCCAAATCATTAAGAATACCGCCGACAACATGCGCACCAATTGGCACATCAGTAAACAGGAAGAAATCAGCGGCTGCGTTCTTACCAGCGGTAAGCGCCACCTGCTTGCGGTCGCACAGTGGACGCGTCGCTACACCGGTTGGATCATAAAATGGTGATTCGATAGGATCAGCCGCATAAGCGGGAAGCAGCGCGCCACTTTCATCTGTCTGAAAACTTAAATACTGCGGCACCACATGTGGATCACCAACACACACGGGCGGCAGCAGCGCCGGTACGGTATATTCCTGACCGAAATCAACATTCTTGTCTTCTTCTTTCAGCAACTTGTATCCTTGCGGCACGGTGGTCTCTACAATGTAGTAACCAACAGGCAATCCCTGCAACTCGTCACCTGTTGGCGCACCTGTTGCGTCACGCGCAATACGTGAATCGAAGGCATAGCCACCATCAAACACAGCTTCGCGAATCTGGTTGAAATTACGTAATCCGTCATAGCAATCCAGTGTATTCTCTATGGAGGTGCCCGGGTTTGCTACAAAAGGCGTGCCCTTACAACCTGTCGGCAAGGAATCATCCCAGCTATCGGTCCAAGTCACCTGCGCGGCATCACCATAATCAAAAATTCCTGGCGCGCCATTATCTATATCACCCACACCCGGAAAATCACCCAGTGGATAATTATCGACATCCGCCAACGTAACGACGCCATCCTGGTTAAGGTCATCAATTACACCATCGTTGTCGAAATCTTCATACAGATTGACCTGCACACGCGCAATACCCGGCTCCCATTCTTCACCTGCAGCATACCGTGGGTCATCTTCTGCGCGCGTAATGGCATAGAGCACCATCCCGCTTATACCGCCATTACCATGGTCGTATTCACCGTCTCCATCATTATCGATGTCCTCAGGTCCAGGAAACGTATTTGCAACGAGCGGATCTGCAGGAGCATTATCAACATCAGCCACCGGGTAATTGACCTTGCCCCAGTCAATACGGTTGGTCATGCCGAGAAAACCCTGGAATCCCAGTGTCAGAACCGGCCCTGTCAATGTTGTCGACAAGTCATCGCCTGTATTGGGGTTTATCACGCCCTGTGGCTGAGGGTTTAGCAATCCGATTGTAGGTATCGACAAACCCGCATCTACTAAAGACGGATCGCCGCCATCATCTACAACATACGTTGCGCCAGTAGCCTTAAACCGAGCAAAATCAACTTCCGCAACCAACCAGTGGAAGAACGGGAAAACCTCATCGAACGGCACAGCTCCTTCCAGATCGGTTGGGAATGACTGATAGATTGTTCCGTTACGGAATCGAATATTGACAGCCTGTTCCGGTATCCCGGTCTCACCGGCATCCATAAATCCATTCTCGTTGGCATCGTAAAATACATTCGACTCAAGACGATTGAACCAGGCAAAAATCGGAACATTGCCCATATCCAGACCAACCGGGTTAGCTGGATTTGTTGCTGTCGGACCATGAGTGAACGTACGTTGCGCAATAACGTAGTCCAGGTTGACATCCCAAATTACCAGGTCATAGGTACCTGCCGGCACTCCTGGAATTGAGAAACTTCCATCCTCCGCGCACGGCGCCGCATAAATCGCTTCACCGCCAGCAGCCGCCGTCTTATTGATGCCGACCCAGCACCCGCCGACGGCGGCGCCTGCATAGAACCCGACTTCTGGAGGTCTGGCCATGTGATTACTCACTACTGTTCCACTGATTGTTCCGCTTTCACCACCCGGCGGTAACTCACTGGCCAGATTATTGAAGGGCTGGATAAACCCAACAAAGACATGTGGCCCAGGCGGACCAAATTCGGCAAAAAATGCCGGCTCATTCGCCTTAACCCAGGCATCGATGACTTGCGTACCCTCGATGGTGGATGTTTGCACCCAATTCTGCCCAGCAGGCGGCACGACAATAATGCCGTATTTTGCTGGTGGTAAATTTTTAATAGTTACATAACCATCCGGGCCAGGATTGATAAATCCGCTACCCAGACTAATGACATTGCCGGAGGCGTCATACTCGGTGCCCAAAGGGTTACCAAATGCATCCTGAATGATCTGTCCACCTGTATGCCCATATCGGCCGCCGGCTTCTTCAACAAAGATTTTGAAGTCCTGGACGTTTGGCATAATATTCTGCGCTTCCTGCGGGTCATCCGGCGCGCCATTGATGGGATTGTTGTCATGGAAAATCCTGACGGTGATCTGCGCTGTCGGCGTTGGCTCTAAAGTAACGATCGCTGTTGCAGTACTTGCGCCTATCTCAACCGAAGCGCCGCCAAGGCTGTAATTTCCAAATGGCAAGACAGATATAAAATATTTTTTTGTCGCACTCGGATCAGGAGGGGTGATAGTGCAGGGCGAACTTGTACATTCCCCGGAGGCCAGCACCGGCGAGTAGCTATTATGGAACGTCATGGAAATCGACTCGTACGCACTGAGCCCTGGTATGACATCCTTGGTCTGATCTTCCTCAAGCAACCACTTATAGCCGTTAACTATGGCGCCATTCTCATCTTGTACGATGAGCTCAATGGCATGTGCATTTAATGCGATTGGTAAGACAACAATTGCGACATACAGTCTGGTCAGCACCTTGCGTACGATATCCATAAGATTTCCACCTTGTTTTCATCATTTTCACTGCCCCGATATTTGCCGTGGCAGCCTTAACTCACAGCAAAGCAAACTGCGTGCCACTATCAGCTTAGTGCTTGATTACAAGATTATTTTTGAATGGATACAGATTTTTTGCAGGCGAAAAATTTTACAAAATACCAATACTTTACCAATACTGTAATATTTATCGACAAGTCTGGATTTTCACTAGCGATTCATTTGCCCGCAATTATCCTATTACGCTACAAATACACAAAATATGAACACTTTTTAGCCATATGTGTAAAAAATATGTAAATTATTCCAAATGTTTATGGTTTTTGCTAAGGCTTTTTATATGTCAGAAAATATTACACTAAATAGTAATTTCACTGATAAATCTTGATAAAAGGAATATTTCAGCGTGGTAGCCCGGCTGATTTTTTTGTGTCTGAATGGAAAAATATTATCGTGATCTCAACAACATCACTGTAGAGAACTATATCTTACTGATAAAGCGCAGTGCGATACTGCGGCTCAAGATTGGCTTTATTTTTCAATAAGTTGTGACAATCGCCAGGCCGACTGATGTGGTATCCCTGAATTTGTATACAGCCCTCATGCTTCAAAAAGGCATATTGATGCTCTGATTCAACACCTACCGCAAACGCCGTGATGTTAAGCGTTCTTGATAATTTGATACAGTGCCTGATGATTGTGTCACAACGCTCTGTTTTTCCAATATTTTCAACTAAAAAACGATCTATTTTTAAATATTGCGTCGGCAGACGCTCAAGGTTAATCAAGGGAGAACTACTGGCGCGAGACTCATCAACACAAATACCAGCGCCCTGGGATATCAGGGTTTCACAAAAAGCGCTAACTTTATGGGGCTCGTATTTACCGTGGTCAATTACAATCTCAAAAATAAAATCAGTCATTGATAAATTGCATGCTTCACAAATATCAATGATTCGCTGAGATATATAAACACTTTCACAAGAATGAGAAGAGATGTTAATGGCTATTTTAATTTGCCCACCAAACTGCGTACGCAGCCATTTCAAATCTCGACAACTTCGCTCAAAAACCCATAAATCTATAAGGTAGTTTAACGCATGCTCGGTAGCGGCTTGCATAAATGCCTGTGGATAGAGCAAACCGACACCAGCTCGCTCCCATCGCACCAGCGCCTCAAACACGCATACCGCTCCAGAGCTGCAATCAATACGAGGCTGATAATGCAGAACCAATTCATTGTTTTTCAAGGCCTTTGCAAGACTGCTTACATGATCCCCGGTTTCGGTTTGACATGAATATGCTTGCATCCCCCCCCCTATTGCAGATAAGCAAAAAAAACTGCCCCTCTGACAGGTTTACGTAGTTTTTTGCGAAAAAGTTCCATTTTCGTCGTTACCGTAAATGTAACCTCCTGGCATCAAAGTCGACTTATGCCCCGGCTTATACAAACGTGAAGGTAAATCTCGATCAGTAGTAATAAAAAATATTAGTAGTATAAACATGGGTTTATAGATTTCTCGCCTATACTCAAGACAGATGTAATGAATTACAACAGCTGAATACAATACGCCAGTAGCTGGCGGGAGTTTCATGATGAGCCAGAACCAGTCGGCAGCAGTAACACAGGAAATTGAGAAATTCATGAATGGACTAATACGCCGAAATCCCGGTGAAACTGAATTTCATCAAGCAGTACGAGAGGTCGCAACGACAATTATCCCATTTATTGAAGACAAACCTGCATACAAGGATGCAAAAGTACTGGAAAGACTGACTGAGCCTGACAGAGTGATAAGTTTCAGGGTCTGCTGGGAAGATGATAACCGGAATGTGCGTGTCAACCGTGGATATCGCGTTCAATGCAATAATGCTATCGGCCCATACAAAGGCGGCCTGCGGTTTCATCATGATGTAAACCTAGGAACACTGAAGTTTTTATCATTTGAGCAAACCTTCAAAAACAGTTTGACCGGGTTACCCATGGGCGGAGCTAAAGGTGGCTCGGACTTTAACCCCAAGGGTAAAAGTGATCATGAGGTCATGCGATTTTGTCAGGCGTTTATGACACAGCTGTCACGACACATTGGCGCAGATACTGATATCCCTGCAGGCGACATCGGCGTAGGAGCCAGGGAAATCGGCTACTTGTTCGGGCAACACAAGCGTCTGACAAATGAATTTACAGGCGCACTTACCGGTAAGGGACTCGCGTTCGGCGGAAGCCTGGTGAGACAGGAAGCAACAGGTTATGGAGCAGTTTATTTTATGGAGGATATGCTTGAAGTAGAAGGTATCAGTCTTGATGGAAAAACAGCAGTATTGTCTGGTTCCGGAAATGTCGCCACGTTTGCTGCAAAAAAATTAATAGAACTAGGCGCCAAGGTTGTTACATTGTCTGACAGCTCTGGGTTTATATATGACCCAACTGGCCTGGACTTTGACAAGCTGGAATTCATAATGGAACTGAAAACAGTACGCAGAGGGCGCATATCAGAGTATGCTGACCACTTCCACGCACAATATTATGAAGGCGAGAGGCCGTGGCGAGTAAAATGTGATGTGGCACTGCCGTGCGCTACACAGAATGAGATCGATGCGGGAGATGCGAAAGCGTTGATAAGCAATGGCTGCATTGCCATTTCTGAAGGCGCCAACATGCCTAGCACGGATGGCGCGATAAAAATGTTCCAGAAAGCCGGTGTGCTGTATGCACCGAGCAAAGCAGCAAATGCCGGCGGTGTCGCCGTTAGTGGATTGGAAATGAGCCAGAACAGCGCGCGAATATCGTGGTCAGAAGAAGAACTAAACAACCAACTGCGAACAATTATGGGAAACATACATAACAGCTGCATACAGCATGGCCAGGATACAAATGGCATCAACTATGTAAAGGGCGCAAATATTGCGGGCTTTATTAAAGTCGCTGATGCCATGCTGGCGTATGGCGTCGTTTAAATAAAACTGAAGGAACCTGTTATGAGACTATTGAGTAGATATGCGATTTTATATCTTATGGCCACTCCGTCTGCAGAAGCAGATATATTTGTTGAAGCCGCAGCGACAGCGATGGAATTTGATTACACTGAGTTTGACCAGAACAACGCTTTTATCGACGACGAACAAGGCCTGCTTAACGGACGGTCCGTATCAATAGGCTACACCAGCAAAGTTGTTGATCATGTTATTACGCATACGAAGTATGACGGGCAGGTGGATTACACTGGCGAGACAGGCAGTGTATCACCACAACCATTGAATACGCAGACGCAATCCACCTGGACAGAGACATCATATCGGCAAATCTGGAAAAGCTTCCAAAAGCACCAAGGAACGACTATATACCTGGACCTGTCAGCAACCACCTGGAATAGAAATATACTGCCAACCACCACACCCGTTGCCAGCGCCGGGCTGCAAGAATCATATGATTGGTTTAGCGCCGAAGTCGGCATTTTTATTGATATCATAAGGACAGCGCAACATGCGCTTGAGCTCGGGTATGGCAAGTTCCGAAACATAGACTCTACCATTTCAGTTATGCTTAAAGGCAATACATCGTTGGGCACGAATGATGACACAGCAATCTTCAGTATTGGCGACAAGTCTGGTGATCGGTATACATTAGCTTATAGATATCGAATAGATTATGACTACATCATAAGTGTGGTATATGACAAAATAGAAACGGGGTTTGGTGGTAGCTCTATAATCGTTAACAGACCACCAACAGGCATTAACTCCACAGTAACAGAGCCGGCCAGTAATGCGCGGCATGGTACATTAAGCGTCAGACTTGCGGCCTATTTTTAGCACTGACAATATGAAAAACACGGGGACAGTATTGCATGCATAATCTTTTTTATTCTCTCACTTTATCAACACTGATTTCCGGCAACTGTTTCGCAGCAGACGTAAGCGACCCACATGCCCACCACAGGGCTATTATGAATCAGAAAGCAGGCTATCAGGTCTCTCATAAAGACTACATCATTCCTGATGTAACGCTAATCGACCAGTACGGCGCAAGACACGATCTCCCCGAACTACTAACAGACAATACACCAGTCATTGTCAGTTATATCTTTACAACTTGCACAACAATTTGCCCAATACTGACAGCAACGCTGGCCTCAGCATACGATGAATTAAGTAAAACAGATCCCAGCCCAACTATCGTATCTATCAGCATTGACCCACAGGAAGACACGCCAGACAAAATGATGGCTTATGCAGAAAAGTATGGAAGCCATAAGGATTGGCACTTCCTTACAGGCGATCTGAAATCCATAGAGACAGCTCAGCGCGCAATGGATGCTTATCGCGGAAGCAAACTTAATCACACACCTCTGACATTCATAAAGCCTTCCACTACTACGTCATGGTTGAGAATAGAGGGTTTTACCAGCGCCAGCGACTTAGTCAAGGAGTACCGCAATGCTGTTACGCAGCTGGATAAAGAGTAATACGATCAACTATTATCTCTACGCCGCCTTATTGTGTGTCACCACAATCACTTATGGCGCACCAACGCTGGATAGCAAAGATATTGAATTCGGCAAGATAATGTATCTAAAAGGTATATTGCCTTCGGGGAAGAACATGTCAGCCACCATGCGAGGCGACATTACGATAACAGGCGATCAGGCGGCATGCGTCAATTGCCATCGAAGAAGTGGTCTTGGCACGACCGAAGGACAAACGATAGTAATGGATATTACATCCCCCACCCTGTTCTCGGACATTGCATTAAAAGCACGAAGGTATTTACGGTCAGATTCGACCGATGCATCACTTGAGCGCCCTGCGTACACACGTGACCTTCTCAAACAAGCAGTTGTACACGGTATTCGATCAAATGGAAAGCCACTGAACAAAACAATGCCTCGGTACTCTCTGGAAGACGGTGATTTTAATAGCCTGTTTGCTTATTTGACAACCTTATCATCAAAACCCAGCGAAGGCGTTACAGACAGGGTCTTTCATATTGCAACCATCATTGACACCTCCGCTCCAGATGATGAGATACAAGAAATGCAACAGATAATCTCGCAATACCTTGACGAATATAACGCAGAGACAAGATACGAAAGCAAACGAGTAAAACACGCACCAATACAAAAAGAATGGCATTACGAAACTTACAGAAAGATTCAGCACCACCTCTGGAAACTTGATGCTGATATGAATAACTGGAAGAGCCAACTCGACCAGTATTATGCATCACAACCTGTTTTCGCGGTAATTGGCGGCTTGAGCCACAGAAGCTGGAATGCTGTGGATGTATTTTGTAATGAATACACATTACCCTGCATATTCCCTACTGTAGATCACCCTGATGCATCTCCAGACAACTATTACTCTTTGTATTACTCCAGGGGCGCAGCCCTGGAGGCCGATGTGCTCGCAAAGTACCTGCATGAACAAGCATTAAACAAACCTATGCATATTCTTCTCCTGACTGATGGCGCAAATACTAGCGAAAAAGCAGCTCACATCATCATGCAGAATCTATCGCTAAACAGCAATATCACCCTTGACAACAAACTTGTTACCAGCAACACATCACTTGAAGGCGTATTCACCAGTGTTAATGGCAAGCCATATGACAGCATTATCCTCTCACTCCAAGGCAATCAAATCAGCAAGCTTATCAAGAGCCAGACGGGTCGTGAAAATCCAAACAAGACATCGTATTATGCTTTTTCCAACGTAAGATTTGATGACAGCATTATCGATACAATTCGCCAGGCTGGCGTGGACTTCTTTATTGTTTCACCCTACGTCGACAAGAAGAAACAGAAGCGAAAAATGCTTCGCGCATCTGTTTGGGCCAAATCCAGAAAATTAGACATTAGCAGCTCAAGGGTTCTGTCAGAGACTTTTACCGCTTTTATGATTACTGGTAACGCCTTGCGACACCTGCGCGGGAACTACTACCGGGACTATTTGCTGGAACTGTTGGAACATAAAGTAGAGCGGGCCGTGGTATCGGCTTTATACCCTCGACTCACTATCGGGCCGGGTCAAAGATATGCTGCAAAAGCATGCCGAATAGAAAAAGTTGGCGATACTCTTGAGGCGATTACACCCTGGATAGTCCCATAGAGCGGTCTGACTTCAGTATTTATTGCACCACCACACCGGGCAATATGAACTCACCTATTTTTACCGTTACCTTCTCACCTTTTTTCACGCGCCTGCCGGGGTTTGCAAAATACATGAAATATTGCTTGCCTTTTTTAACGAATCGCGGTGATTGCCTAAGTGCGCCAATCTTTTCAGACGCCGGGACTTTTAACTGACTGTTATCCAGGTCTCGAACAACAACAGGTATAATCTTTTTGTCGAATAATGTCTTTGACTTTTCGATATCTGTTACACGAAACCTGAAATCAAGCATATAGCCAGCTGCCGTTAGACGTACAACAGGGTCTTTTATCCCCCAGTACTCGTAAATTTCAACTGGCTTTGTGTTTTCATCTACACATGGCAGCTTACAGTTATCACTTATCCTGCAAGCACCCATTGGCAGTATCAGCAACACCGCGAATAAATAGCGGAAGCACCCAAAACACATATCACCCATCCCTATGATTTCCGATTTATTACAATAAGAGCAATAATTGCAAGCAACATCACCACGACAACTGAAACATACAGGCCAGTTTCAGCATTATCGTCATTGGCCTGCGCCAAGGACTCACTGTCACTCACTTTACCCTCTTCCTTAATCTCATTATCTTGTTTATTGTTGTTATTGAGATCATCGACCACCAAGTCAGGGTTAGGATCTAGCAAAAACGCATTATCATCCTTACGTCGGATATCATTATTTGTATCCGACACACCATTTAACACCTCTGATTGCGACCTGTTATTTGAAATTGAAGCATTAACCTGACGATTACTGTAATTCCTTAGTGGCACTGCCTCCTCAGCTGCCTTACTGGTTCCCGCAGCTTCATCTACATCTGCAGAATTGACCGCCTTATTATCTGTATTTGAATTTACAAACACTGTTTCAGTCAAAACCAGTTTAGCACCACTAGTTTTAGGCGTGGATTCTGTCTTGTTTGAACCGCTTTGACTAGAAACCTCTGTTATTTGCTCAATACCCTTATCATTTTGCTGGTTTATTTTATCACTGACTCCAGTATCAACTGTATCTTGAGTAGAGCCGCCCACATCTGCTTCAGCTGAATTATCTAACGTGGACTGATCTCCTGTATCTGCCACAGTCTCAACACTCTCTGTGTCCTGCTGACTACCTTGCACTGTAACGGATGCAATCCTGTTATTGATTGTCACAGGTATTACCCCGTTTCCATCCGCGAACGGATTGGCATCAGACTCAGTTACGACTATATTGGATGTACCCTCACCTATTGCAACAAGCTGAATAGTTACAACCGGAATATTCCCTTCCAGACCATTAAAATGTGAGAAAAAGATATCTTTTACCTGACCTTGGCCATTGTCAACGACACCATTTCGATTGACAAAACTCCATACAGGATTAATCTGCACACCCGACACATTAACAACTTTCTGGTTAAAAAACACATTTACGCCACCACCGTGTGTGGTAGGAAAATTGACAAGATCAATGGTTAAAGTGGCTGTATCACCAACATTTAACTTTGTCGAGGTTATATCCACAGCCACTTCTGCAGCATAGCTGTTATACGCGCCCACAAACAACAAAATAGCTTGTAATAACAATCGTTTATAGCATTTCATGGTTACAGCTCCGTTGCTAAATCCTAAAGAAGTGATTACCCAACTATAGCAGCAATATCAGATATCGCAGCTTCTGCATCACGCAATGGCGCCTCCAGCTCAAAACACAGTTTATGCTACACTCCCCGCCAGACGCGGCTCCCCGAGCCCGAACCAGTATTTTTCCACGGGCAATCTCTCATGGCTGAACCCGATCGTTCAGAAAAAACCGAAAGCCAGTTCCAGGCGCTGAACAAGGCGCTGCAAACCGGCACCATGCAGCATGCACGCGCCATGCTGAATGAGCTCACGCCTGCTGAAATTGCCCATCTGCTAGAGTCGGTGCCTCCGGCCGAGCGCCAGTTCCTGTGGGATCTGGTTGACCCGGAAAAAGAAGGCGAGGTGCTGATCGACCTCAGCGAGGAGCTGCGCAACAGCCTGATACGCGACATGTCGCTGGATGATCTGGTCAACGCCACCGAAGGCATGGATGTCGACGACCTGGCTGACTTTATCCAGTCGCTGCCGGATCGCATCACCACCCAGGTGCTGACCTCGCTCGACACCCAGCACCGCGAACGCCTCGAAGCCGTGCTTTCCTACCCGGAGGACAGCGCCGGCGGCCTGATGAACACCGACATGGTGACGGTGCGTGCCGAGGTGACGCTGGATGTGGTGCTGCGCTATCTGCGCAAGCTGGGGGAACTGCCCGAACACACCGACAGCCTGATTGTCACCACCCGCGACAACACCTATGTCGGCGTTCTGCCGCTGACCACGCTGGTCACCTCTGACCCCGAGTTGACCGTTGGCGAAGTCATGGATCGTGACGCCGAAGTCATCAAGGCCAGCATGGAAGATGACGATGTCGCCAAGATATTCGAAACCCACGACCTGGTGTCAGCCCCGGTTGTCGACGAAAACATGAAACTGCTGGGCCGCATCACCGTCGACGACGTGGTCGACGTGATTCGTGAAGAAGCCGAGCACTCTGTATTGAGCATGGCTGGTTTGAACGAAGACGACGATTTGTTCGCGCCGGTGGTCACCAGCTCGCGCCGCCGCGCCATCTGGCTCGGCATCAACCTGCTAACCGCCTTCATGGCCTCGTGGGTGGTGTCGAATTTTGAAACCACCCTGCAACAGGTGGTCACCGTGGCCGTGCTGATGAACGTGGTCGCCAGCATGGGCGGCATCGCCGGCACGCAGACGCTGACGCTGGTGATTCGCGGCCTGGCGCTGGGCCAGATCAGCCGCAGCAATCGCAGCTGGCTGTTTTCCAAGGAAGTGATTGTCGGTTTGCTCAACGGCGTCGGCTGGGCCGTGGTGATTGCGCTGATCGCCGCTTTCTGGTTCAACGACATCAAGGTCGCCTATGTGATAGCCGCCGCCACCATCATCAACCTGCTGGTGGCTTCGTTCTCTGGCGTCGCCATCCCGCTGCTGATGCGCAAGTTCAACGTCGACCCGGCTCTGGCTGGCAGCGTGGTGCTGACCACCGTCACCGATATTGTCGGTCTGTTTGTGTTCCTCGGCCTGGCGACGGTATTTTTGCTTTAAGCTATCGCTTTTGCTGCTCCCGCCGGGCAATCAAGCGCTGGTTGATTTTCGCCGAAGTCTTGATGTAGGCGCTGACCTGTTCGATTTCTTCCGGGTACAGCTTGGCTTTCTTGTACATTTTGGGAATATGCGTTTTCCACGCTTTCGCGGATATATCGTCCACCTGCCGGGTATCATGGCAGGTTGAACAGGCATTGACATAGATCTTGCGCCCCTTGCGTAAAAAAGCGGCCCGTTCCGCCGAGATGCCCGCCTCGGATATGTACAGCTGATCCACCGGCGGCGCCAACACCTCGATTGAGGTGCAAGCGGCCACACCGATCATCAGTAATACCCCCATCAGTTTCTTCATTCTGCTCCTCCCGTGGCCGCACCGAGCCATCATTGTAAAATTGTCTAGTTCAGAAAATCGAACAGACCACGCTGTTTCGCATGCGCCTGCAATACCTGCACCACTTGCTGATGACCTGCCGCGCTGGCGATGTGCTCGGCTTTCTCGCGCTTGTTATTGCGTATATCGACATCTGCTCCGGCCTCCAGCAACTGTTTGACGCTGTCGATATGATTGTTCATCGCCGCCAGCATCAGCGCGGTGTTGCCCACCCGGTTCTGCGCGTCAATACGCGCGCCATGCTTCAGCAACAAGGCAACCGACTCATCCCGCCCCTTGCTGGCCGCCACCATCAAGGCGGTATTGCCGTCACTGTCAGTCAGATTGATATTCTGGCCGCGCTTGATTAACAGGCGCAGTATCGCCGGACTTTTCAGCGCTGCTGCCTTGTGCAACACATTGAAACCGGCGCTGTCCGTATTCACTGACATGCCGCTGTCGAGCAGCAGCGCCAGATTATCCGCGCGACCAGCGTCCACAGCATACCACAGCACACTGCGGCCGGATTTGTCACTGGCGTTTTTATCGGCTCCGGCGTTAAGCAGACTGCGTACAATCGAAACCGGCATCGACATCGCCAGCATCAGGGCATTGCGTCCATCGGGAAGCACAACACTGGCGTCAACATGCTTCTCCAGCAAGCGTCGGATTGCCTGCTGGTTGTTGGCCTGCAGGGCGAACAGCAACGCAGTGTTGCCGGCGCGATCCTTGAAGTTGACATCGGCGCCCGCATCCAACAACACTTCGGCGGCGTTGGCTTTGTTATTTTCCAGCGCCAGCATCAGCGCTGTTTTGCCCTTTACGGTGCGGTGATTGATATCCGCGCCTTTTTCCAGCAAGCGTCCGACGATTTTGTGATAACCCTGAAAGGCTGCTCGCGTCAGCGGCGAATGACCTTCACGATCCTGCTGGTTGACATTCACCCCCTTGCGCAACAAGGCATTGACTACATCCTGTTGTCCGCGCCAGACAGCAATCATCAATGGCGTCCAGCCCTTGTACTGCTTGTCATTGGCCGCTTGCAGCGCTGCGAGTTTGTGTTTGACTGACAGGCTGTTTTTGTTGTTTTTCGGCAAGCGCGCGCCGTATTTTTTCAGCAGGGACACAACCGCCTTGTGGCCGGCATTGCTGGCGCGCACAATGGCGGTCTGTTTTTTCTGATTGCGCGCATCGATACGCGCCTTGTGCGCCAGCAGTTCTTTCACCACCGACTTGTGCCCTCTGCCAGCCGCGAGCATCAACGCGGTGTTCCCGTTTACATCCTTGCTGTTGATGTCGGCGCCGGCTTCAAGCAACAGCCTGACTATTGCTGCTTCACCTTTTTCCGCCGCCAGCAGTATCGGCCGATTGCCGAACCGGTCGCCCTGCTGCGCGCTGGCGCCATGGCGCAGCAACAAACCTACAATAACCGCCTTGCCGCTTTCGACAGCATCCAGCAACAAGGGCCTGCCTGCATCATCCTGATGTTTCGCATCAGCACCCTGTTTCAGCAGCGCTTCCACCGCCAAACTATCGCCCGCCCGCACCGCTGAGGACAGGGCGGCCTCTTCATCGATATGCTCCGGCAACTGCGCCAGATGCACATCCTGCAATTTTTTCAAACGTTTATCAGCTTTTTTATAGCCCTGCGCGGATGCCTGCTGAAACCAGTATTTGGCTTGTTGCAGGTCGCGTTCGACGCCGATACCACGCTCATAATAAACGCCCAGTGAATACTGTGCGCGCTTGTATTTTTTTCTGGCTGACTGCCGCATCCAGTATGCCGCCTTGGACTCATCCTGTTTCACGCCCTGGCCATTGGCCAGCATCACGGCGAGATGATATTGCGCTTCGCGGTCGCCCGAGCGCGCCAGTGGATACAGTATTTTGACTGCCTTGCTGAAATCGTGGCTGCGAATCGCCAGCTTGGCATCGGACAGATGCGCCGCCATCACATTCATCGGCGACAACAGTACGGCTGCGCAGACCAGCGCCATGAGCAAATTTCGCATCAGGCGGTACCGAACTTGGTTTCGACTTCGATGCCGATGCTTTTCAGGAAGGGGGTTGGCAGGATGCCACCGGCGCAGACAATAACCGCATCATTGTCGATGCACAGCTCACCATCTTCGGTAGCGATGGTCACGGTCTTTTCTTCGATAGATTTGACATTGGATTTCATCAACACCTGCAAACGGCCCTGTTGTTCCGCCTGTGCAATTTTTTGACGGTTTTTTTCCTTGGCGCGTGAAAACGCTTCGCTGCGGTAGGAAATGGTAACCGTGGTTCCCGGCGCTTCCGAAAGGCTGATGGCCGCTTCCAGCGCGCTGTCGCCGCCGCCGACCACCAGCACATGCTGGTTGCTGTATTGCTCTGCGTCAATCAGTCGGTACACCACCTTACTTTGCTCTTCGCCCGGCACGCCCAGCTTGCGCGGCGTACCGCGGCGTCCAATGGCGAGCAATACAGCGCGGGCGTGAAACTCTTCCTGTGTCGTTGTCACCAGAAAGCTGTCGCCCTGCGAGGTGACTTTTTCCACTCGCTGTCCGGTTTGTATCCGTAACCCGGTTTGCCTGATGATGCCGTCCCAGAATTCCATCAATGCTTCCTTGGTGGTTTCCTTAAAGTGCATTTTACCGACAACAGGCAAATCCACTGGCGCCGTCATCACAATCTTGCCACGCGGGTAATGCGATACTGTGCCGCCCATTGAGTCCTGCTCCAGGGTGACAAATTTCAGTTTCTTTTCCATCGCCATCAAGGATGCGGCGATTCCCGCCGGACCGGCGCCAACGATCACCACATCCAGCGGATGCTTGCCAATACCGTCGAGCTTGCTGATTGATTCCATTGCCTGCCTGCCCTGGGTGGCGGCATTTCGAATCAGGCCCATGCCGCCAAGTTCTCCGGCAATAAATACCCCCGGCACATTGGTCTGAAAGTCTTCACCAATCTGGGGAATATCGACGCCGCGCTTCTCAGTGCCGAACACCAGCTCAATGGCGTCAAACGGGCAGGCCGTCTTGCAGGCACCGTGGCCGATGCAATGCGAAGGATCCACCAAATGCGCCTTGCCGTGCAGCACGCCGAGCACGGTTTTTTCCGGGCAGGCGCTTACACAGGTTCCGCACCCCAGGCATTTGTTGTGGTCGATAAGCGGATGCAGCGAGGCCGGCTCAGTCATGCCCGACTCGACTGACTCCCTGAGCAAAGCCTGGCTGCGGTGGTGCCGCCTGTGATGTAGCCAGATATAAATTGACATAATCAGCACGGCAGGCACAGCATACAGCAGGTATGTTGTCTGCATATCCATTGGAGAAATGAAGTACTCGTTGGCTCAAGTATATGGCATAACGTAAAAAATGCCGAAAAGTATCCTCTTTGAGACTGTAAAATTGTCAGTTTTATTTGATGCTCACTCGAGAGAATAGCAGCGCATTTATACATTCTGAACTATATTGACTGTTATCTCTCTGATGTCAGGCCATAACCAAGTGACACACTGATCAGCACCATGGGACAAACGACATCAACAAACCGCTTTATAAAAATAATACTTATTGTTTTCAATAAGTTATTTGCCATTTTCATCATTGGCCTGCTATTCTATGGCTGGTCACAACGTGACAGCAACTATATTACTGCCGAGAGCGGAATAGGTTACCTGCTGGGCATTGCCGGCGGCAGCCTGATGCTGGTGCTGCTGCTGTATCCGCTCAGCAAACGCAGCCAACTGCTCACTCGCCTTGTGCCGCTGCGTTTCTGGTTTGGTTTCCACATGTTTCTTGGCGTGGTCGGGCCGGTAATGATTCTGTTTCACGCCAATTTTCAACTCGGCTCACTCAACAGCAATATCGCCCTGTTCAGCATGATTATTGTTGCTGGCAGCGGTTTGTTTGGCCGGTATTTTTATACCCACATTCATCACGGACTATATGGCAACCGCATTTCGCTGCAGGAGCTAAAGCAAAACCTCGCTTCCGAACATAACAACCTGTTTGCCGATGAAAGCCTGGATGACGGTTTTCGGAAGCGGCTCAACGCGATTGAACAAAAAGTCATGGAACCTTATAGCGGGGTGTTTGCGTCCTTCTACCATGCCATGTTATTGGCAACAAGCGCGCGCCGCATCAAAAAACGCCTCACAGAGCAATTCAGAAATACCGAGGATTACGCCAGAATCAAAAAAGAAGTCGCCCGCTATGTGCTGGCGCTGAGAAAAATTACTGCATTCAAACTCTATGAAAGACTGTTTTCCCTGTGGCACCTGTTCCACCTGCCGCTGTTTTTTATGATGCTGATCACCGCCGTCGTGCACATATTTGCTGTACACATGTACTGAAGGAAACCCTTGCCTGAATGAAGGATTACATGAAACGTCTGCCACTCACCCTCATACTGCTGCTGACCTGCCTGATGCAAGCAGCACATGCAGATTCGTTCAAAACGCTGCTGATGCCAGGCAAAGTGATTGCTGCGCATGAAAAATACGAAGAGAACTGCGAACAATGTCACGACACCAGCTCAAAGGCGCGACAGGGTCGTTTGTGCATGAAATGCCACCAGCACGAAAACATTCTCGATGACATCAGTAACAAGACCGGCTACCACGGCCGTCTGCCCGCTGACAGCAGCCTCAACTGCAAGCATTGCCATACTGAACACAAAGGCAGAAAGCACAACGTGATTCTGTTCAACCCGTTGACCTTCAATCACGACCAGACTGACTTCAGGTTGAAAGGCGGCCACATCAAGGCAAAATGCAACCAGTGTCATAAAAAAGACAAAAAATATGCTGAGGCGCCCTCTCGCTGCGTCAGCTGCCACAAAAAAGACGATGTGCATAAAGGCAAGCAAGGCAAAAAATGCCAGAACTGTCATTCCGCCGCCAGCTGGAAAAAATCCGCATTTGACCATGACAAAACCGATTTCAAACTCAGGGGACGACACAGGCAAACCGCCTGCTCAGCGTGCCACATCAACAAGCAATACAAGGACACGCCCAAACAATGTGTCAGCTGCCATAAAATTCAGGATGTGCACCGCAATGCCTACGGCGACAAGTGCCATTCCTGCCACAAACCGTCAAAATGGAGCAAGGCCCGGTTCAATCATGACAAAACTGAATTCAAGCTGAAAGGCAGACATAATAAAGTCAGCTGTCATCTTTGCCATGCCCCCGGCAAACCCGCCAACAAGGCGCCAAAACAGTGCGTCTCCTGCCACAAAGCGGATGATGCGCACAAAAAGCAGTTCGGCGCCAAATGCCAGGACTGCCACAGCACCGCTGGTTGGCAAAAAACGACCTTTCGTCATGACAAAGCCACAAAATTTCCGCTGGAAGGGAAACATTCTTCACTTTCCTGCGTGTATTGTCATAGGGGCGCATTGGGCAAGGAGAAACTGAAGACCAGCTGCTACAGCTGCCATAAGGCGAAAGATGTGCATGACGGAAAACAGGGCAAAAAATGCGACAACTGCCATAATAGTGAGACCTGGCGCAGCGGCACAGGCTTTGATCATGACCTGTCAGCCTTCCCGCTCATAGGTATGCATGCCAGCACCCAGTGCGAGGAATGCCATCAGGATACGCATTACGCCCAAACGGCGACTGCATGCAATTCGTGTCATGCAGAAGATGATACGCATGAGACAAGGCTGGGAACAGATTGTGAAACGTGCCACAACCCGAATGACTGGAATATCTGGCTGTTCGATCACGACAAGCAGACAAACTTCCGCATTGACGGCGCACACGAGGAACTGGGATGCTATGACTGTCACCAGTCACACTCAAGTGGAAAGCTCCAGGCGTCAACTGATTGCATCAGCTGCCACCGAAATGATGATAAACATAACCGGCAATTTGGGCGTAACTGCGAACAATGCCATACAACTGACAGTTTTAGCGATATAACACTTCAATAGACGGAAAACATAATGCCGGCAAAACAGAGAAAAAACCAAAATATAATCTTTGCGATACTGCTGTTAGTAGCATTTACTGCCAGCTCTGGCGCGTTCGCCGCAAAGACTGGTTTTGAACATTTCACCACCGGTTTTCCGTTGATTGGAAAGCACGAACGTATTGAATGCTCAGCTTGCCATGCGGGTGGACAGTTCAAGGGAACACCGGTGGAATGCGGTCAATGCCACAATAACGTGCGCGCAATCGGCAAACACCCCAACCACATCAACAGCAGCGACTTTTGTGACGACTGTCATACAGTAGACTCATGGTCTAACGCCAGCTTCGATCATTCCGATGCAACCGGCTCGTGTAATATTTGCCACAACAACTCAGTAGCCACAGGCCCGTCATCCACACATATCCAGGTTGACATGGCAAATTGTGATGACTGTCATAACACCATCAGCTTTACTCGGGCGCGCATGGATCACAACCTGGCTACCGGCACATGCTCATCCTGTCACAACGGACTTACCGCCAGAGGCAAGCACCCCACACACCTGCAAACCAACAGCGAGTGCGATGTTTGCCATACCACCAACAACTGGCGCGCATCCGGTTTTGATCACAGCGGCATCAGCCAGCCTTGCAGCAGCTGTCACAACGGAACTACTGCAACCGGCAAATCAGCAACGCATATCACAACAAATGGTGAATGCGATACCTGCCACCTTACAACCAATACGTGGCTGGGCGCCAAATTTGACCATGGCAGCATTACCCAGGCTTGTAGCAGCTGCCACAATGGAACCATCGCAACAGGTAAAAATGCCGGTCATATCCAAACCAACAGCGAGTGTGACAGCTGCCACCTGTCCACCAGCACATGGGCCGGAGCAGGCTTTAACCATAGCTCCATAACCCAGCCTTGCAGCAGCTGCCACAACGGCGCGATCGCCACTGGCAAAAATGCCAACCATATTCAGACCAGTGCGGAATGCGACACCTGCCATCGCTCTACCAACACCTGGCAAGGCGCCACCTTTGACCACAACAACATTACCAGTTCGTGTGTAAGCTGCCATGACGGTGGTACTGCAACCGGCAAAAACAGCACCCACTTCATCACCACACTGGACTGTGACCGCTGCCACAGTACATCCCGGTGGACGCCAACTATTTTATTCCGGCACGATTCACCCGACTATCCAGGTGATCATCGCTCTGCCGTCAAATGTCAGGATTGTCACACGACAAACAATGAAACCATTGCCTGGCCGTTTGCCGCCTACAAGCCGGATTGTGCAGGTTGTCATGCCGGCGACTACAAGCGCGGCCCACACAAGAAAACCGAAAGTCCTGAAACTTTCTACACCGTCAGCGAATTGCGTGACTGCTCAGGCTCGTGCCATGTGTATGACAGCAATGGAAATATCAAGAAGCGACGTGATCGCGAACATCGCGCCAGCGGCGGTGATTTTGACTAGCGCAATAATACACATAGCCTGATCTCACCATATCAAGATGCGCCAGTCCGGATTCCTGACAATCCTTATTGCCAGCCTGTTGCTGTTGTGCAGCATGTCAACTGCACAGGCCGACACAGGTCGTTATGTCGTTGTACTGGCGTCAGCAGCGGGAACTAACCTTCAGTGGAATATAAAAGACCACCCCGTCCTGAACAGAAACACAGTCTATGTCACACAAGTGACCATCAAGGGCAAAAGTTGGGAGCGTCTGAATCTCGGTTTTTTTTCCAGCCGTAAACAGGCGCTGCAACAACTGAGTAAAATCAAGCCACTGTACCCAGGCGCATGGATCAGAAAGGTCTCACCCAAAGAGATACAGCTGGCCCGGAGCAGCGCCCTGAAAAAAGGCAAGCGCCAAGTAGCCACAAAACCACCCACAAACAGAAAGCTCAGCAAGCCATCACCCGGTGACGCCAAACTGGACAAGCTGATGCGGCAGGCCAAAACCGCATTCAAAAAGAAACAGTACGCCAAGGCAATTCGGTTATTTTCAGCGATCACACATTACAGCAAGAACAAATACTCACAGGAAGCGCTGGAATTACAGGGCCTTGCCAGACAACGCAAGGGGCAGAAAGCCCAGGCCGCCAGAGTATATGAGCAATACCTCAAGCTTTACCCGAACTCAGAAGGCGCAGTCAGGGTGAAACAGCGACTCACCGGCTTGCTGACAGAAACACGAGGGCCACGGAAAAAATTAACGCTTCGCACTGCAGCCAGCGTCAATGAATTCACCACGTATGGCAGCATTTCCCAATTTTACCGCCACGATGAAACACGCGCGGCGGACACTGGCGCCGTTACCACTGTTTCACAGCTGATTACCTTTGCGGACTACACTGCTATACAACGCATAGATGATATCGAACACCGCTACCAAATTACTATAGATAACACCTATGACTTTCTCGATAGCACAAACAAAAGTGAATTCAGGATTACCGAGCTGTATTATGATATCAGCGCACGCAGCACAGGCTCCTCAGCGCGCATTGGCAGACAGTCGCTTCGCATTGGCAGTCTACTCAATCGTTTTGATGGCATCCAGGCCGGCTACCAGATTACACCTGACATTCGCATCAATTTGATTGGTGGTCTGCCGGTAGAAACAGATAACAAGACTTCATTCAACAGTCACAAGTCATTTTATGGCGTCATTTTCGAGTCTGGCACTTTTTTACAGCACTGGAACACAAACCTGTTTCATTTCAGGCAAACAGTGGACGGTGTCGATGACCGTATCAGCTCAGGCGCCGAAGTCCAGTATCGAAGTAACCAGCTCTCCGTATTCACTACGATTGACTACGACTCACTGTACAACATCCTGAATACGGCATTTGTTAACGCCACACTGACGCTGAATGCGAAGCAGTCAGTCCACGCCAGTGTTTTTATGCGCAGGGCGCCGCCGCTGGCAACGAGCAATGCGCTTATCGGTCAGACCGCAACCAGCATCACAGAGTTACAGCAAACACTTAACCTGAATATTGAACAAGTACATCAGCTTGCCAAAGACCGCACAGCTGACAGCAAGACAGCAACTATTGGTGGCACACATAAATTACGAAAAAACCTGCAGGTCAATCTGGATATCACACTGGCGCATACCGGCAGCACTGTCAGCTCACAAGGCGTCGCCGCGACGCCCAGCACCGGCACGGATTTCTTTATCAGCAGCCAGCTGGTTGGAAACAACCTGATTTTGAAAAATGACACAGGTGTGCTGGGGTTCCGTTATTTCAACACCAAGGCATCCGATACCCTGTCATTGATCGCCAACTCACGCATACCGGTTACGCGCAACTGGCGCATCTATCCGCGGTTGCAATATGATTTACGCAACATCCGCAACGGCGGCACCCAAAGCAAACTGCGCGCGCTGGTCAAAACAGACTATCGTATGCGGCGCAATGTGCGTTTCGACCTGGAAATCGGCTACGATGACACCACTGAAAGCGACGCCAGCCAGTCACTGGGCAGCAACAGTCTGTTCTATACGCTAGGATATCGCTACGATTTCTGAAGACTGGTCGGCAAAACGTTTTGGCTTAACGGCGACGATTCGCCTGCAAACGCAAGCGCAGGGCGTTCAGCTTGATGAAACCATCGGCGTCTTTCTGGTCATAAGCGCCACCGTCATCCTCGAAGGTGGCGATGTTTTCATCAAACAGGGAATCATCCGATTTGCGGCCAACAATATCCACGTTGCCCTTGTACAGTTTCACCCGCACCACGCCGTTGACGTATTGCTGTGAGGCGTCGATCATCTGCTGCATCATTTCGCGTTCCGGGCTCCACCAGTAACCGTTGTAAATCAGTTTGGCGTAGCGTGGCATCAGTTCATCTTTCAGATGCGCGACTTCGCGATCCAGCGTCAAGGATTCCATTGCACGATGCGCGCGCAGCATGATGGTGCCTCCAGGGGTTTCATAGCAACCGCGGGATTTCATGCCGATATAGCGATTCTCGACAATATCATCACGGCCGATGCCGTTTTCGCCACCCAGCTGATTCAGTTTCGCCAGCACCTGCGCCGGCGTCATCTCCTCGCCGTCGATGGCGACAATATCGCCCTGCCGGTAGGTCAGTTCCACATAGACAGGTTTGTCCGGCGCTTTTTCAGGCGACACGGTCCAGCGCCACATGTCTTCTTCCGGCTCCGCCCAGGGGTCTTCCAGAATGCCGCCTTCGTAGGAAATGTGCAGCAGGTTGGCGTCCATCGAGTATGGCGATTTTTTGCCCTTGTTGAAGTCGATGGGAATATTGTGCTTTTCAGCATAGGCCATCAGCTTTTCACGCGACAGCAAGTCCCATTCGCGCCACGGCGCAATCACCTGCACGCCGGGCTTGAGCGCGTATGCGCCCAGCTCGAAGCGAATCTGGTCGTTGCCCTTGCCAGTGGCGCCGTGTGAAATCGCATCGGCTCCGGTTTCGTTGGCGATTTCCACCATGCGCTTGGCGATCAGCGGGCGAGCAATCGAGGTGCCGAGCAGGTATTCGCCTTCGTACACGGTGTTGGCGCGAAACATGGGGAATACAAAGTCGCGTACAAATTCTTCGGTGAGGTCATCGATGTAGATTTCTTTCACCCCCAGCGCTTCGGCCTTGCCGCGCACCGGCTCGACTTCCTCACCCTGACCGATGTCGGCGGTGAAGGTCACCACTTCGCATTGATACTCGTCCTGCAACCATTTGAGAATGACAGAGGTGTCGAGGCCGCCGGAATAGGCGAGTACGGCTTTTTTGATCGATGACATAGCTGGGCTCCTGAACAGAAGCAGCGAATTATACAGCGCCATCCAATGAATAATGAATAGTGAATAATGAATAATGACGGGAATGGTCGTTTTGCGGCGACGATATTCGGGGTTCTGTCAGTCGACTATGGCGACGAATAAAACTATAATCGCGCCTCGGCTCGCAGGAAAATCAGGCAGTTAACATCATTCCGCACTGATCGGGCCAATAACAACATTATAACTTCGCTTAATTTGCCGCTATCTTCC
>JALWPK010000231.1 GCA_026995045.1 Gammaproteobacteria bacterium
TGCCGAACCGGAAAAAACCCGCTTCGAGCACCAGAATGCCCGTGCAGAAACCCACTTCTACGTCCTCAGTGCATCATCAGGCTCAAAAATGGCTGCATCGGGCCCGCTCATGCAATATGCGGGCTAGCTTCTGGTGGTCGGTGACCAGACGTTTGCAAGAAGCTGCGATGTCGACTACCTGGCAAAGTTTGCTGTTCAAGGCTACCTTTCGGGTTTTGACTTCCAAGTGAAAGCCCCCCGCTCCTGCAGGTATTGGATCACTGCAAACAGGTTGCTCGCCTGGAGTTTCTCATTTTGGCCGGGTTAAGTGAGTGCATTACATCCACCTTTTAAAGCCAAGCCGATTCTTAAGGCATTTTCAACAATAATGCTTACCACATCGTACAACTTCAAACTCCAGCGTAGAATGCCTGATATCAAACTGCCGCTCCAATTCGGCCTTGAGCGCTATTTTAACCAATAACGGTTTCGAGCTATGTTTGTCTGCGCAACTGACGTATCACCCTCGACCCTCTATAAATCCCCGCCGCCTCAGGACATATCACGAGAACAACACCCACACAGGCGGGCATACTGCAATTGTTTTAGGGTGCACAGAATTGCGTGGTAAAGAACCCCGCCCCGGGCACAAATAGCCGCGTCGTATCCCTGACAAAGTTGGGAAATGCATTGGGCGCCCAAAGCGTGGCCGGGATACAACTTGCGGTTTCCCATGTAAAGGTAACCGTGGCATCAACACTGCCATCCGCATCCAGATCATAACTTACGACCTGCGGACGGTTCTGCCCATCGTATGTCACACTCCGGATATAGCTTCGGCCAGTTATTTCGCTGTAATTGAATCCCTGCCCGACATTGGTCCAGGTCTGGGTCTGTTGCAAGCCCTGTGCATCATAATCCATCACAACGCTGCTGCTATCGCCGTTATCACTTTGTGTATCGATTGAATCAAGTTGTCCGTCAGCACGCCAACTAAAGGTGCTGGTCGCATCGAGAACGCCGCCAGTAATGCGGGATGTGGCCGGCAAGCCATTCGCGTCATAACTGAACGTCTGGATAGTCGTAGGCGTGGTGTTTGAGCCGAAGAAACTGTCCACCTGATCCAGTTGCTGTCCTGTATAGGAAAATTCCCAGTACGTGGCGCTGATCTGCCCGCCCGATCCATCCAAAAACTGAAAGTCCTGACGGGCAAACACGCCGGCAGTATCGTACGTCACGCTGGCCTCGATCCGTTGAAACTGACGATCCACAACAAACAAGGTAACATTTCCGTCACTATCATAGGTAAATGCATTGGTTTCCTGCGTCACGCTGTCGTCGCGAAGGTTCAGAAGATCTGCCGTGCCATCATCGTTATAGAAATAGCTTGTCAGGTTTACACGTCCATCGGCGTCGTAGGCAATATCGTCCGTTGCATCGACCACACCGTTGTTATCGTAGTCATAGTCCACGCGGGTAATGCGGTTCGCAAAGCTTGCAGCCCCGGCGTTACTCCCGCCATTCGGTTCAGACCCTGCATCAGAACCCGTCGAACCTGAACCCCCACCACCGTCCAGGCAGGCGGACAGGCCAAGTGCAAATGAAAAGGCGGCTATCTGTTTCCCAATCGTTGTATGTGTCATCACGCTGTTTCCCCTGGTTGTTAAAGAATGTCGTGCAGCATATGAGTCACACCGCGGAGTAACAACGTGAACACCGCCGGCCATTTCACATTGACAATTTTTTTCAACGATTCGATACTTTCCGAAACTTTTTCTCAACCGGGTATGGTATCGGGCGCTCCTGAATACCTGGGGTGGATATAGAACGATGAGGCGTGAATATATGGTTAACAGAATGCTTTGCATTGTTACTCTGGCGAGCATCCTGGCAGCAAGCACAAGCGTTCATGCCTGCCTGGCGAGAAGCAACATACCTGACGTGGATAAACCCGGCCAGTATCACGCGGTTTTTATCGCAACCGTCGCGTCTTATGAGGGTCCTCCCGGTGGCATTTCTCTGATGGACACAACGCCGTCTTACTCAATCCGTCTTTCTCCGGATATTCG
This sequence comes from Gammaproteobacteria bacterium, assembly GCA_026995045.1. Taxonomy (GTDB): domain Bacteria; phylum Pseudomonadota; class Gammaproteobacteria; order SZUA-229; family SZUA-229; genus S139-92. The sequence goes on from JALWPK010000231.1 coordinate 2,049, forward strand.
CGTCCTTCACGGCGCAGCACCTGAGTCTGATTTTCGTCTGATCCATGGCCCGTTACCGGAATCCGGCAAGTTTATCGTGATGGGAGGCTGTGGCGAACCCGTTCCGACAGTCGGCGAAGTCGGCCTTTTCTTTCAAAAGCATCCTGGCAAATACCTCAGCCCGCTCGACTACTTCCGGCCTGGCAGTGAACGACTCAAGCAATATATCGAACATATTCGTCGGGCCAAACCGGAGCAAAACCCATGAAAACACTTATGGTGATTTTACTGCTGCTTATTACCTCCGTATCGACGGCGGCAACCTATCTTCGGGACCTGCCTGACGATCTGTATATTGGAACCCGGCTCAAGATATACCCGCAAGGATCTAAACGTAGTGCGCCACCCACCTATATGCGTTTTGTGGTCGACCCATTCCATGATTCGGCGACGGCAACACTGGAAATCGTATTTTCAGTCCCGAACACCGAACCCAATGGCGCCGTCGGCTATCATCTGCGGCGAAATGGCGTGGATCTTGTCGCCGAGAATTACGTCCAGCACAGCGGGCATCACCTTGTCCTGGATCTACCCGCCCTGAAGGCTGACGAAGCTGTCGAATTTCTTATCGGGTGGCGCGATAGTGAATTCCCCTACCAGCGTATCTCCGCCCGGCTCACGACCGAACAAGGAAAAACATCTGCATCCTGGACAAGCCGTCACGTGCTGACGCGATTCCTTCCGGAAAGCTGAACAGGGTGTAACCCTAACCCAGCCCGGCGGACACATAAACACCAACCCGTTATTGCTTTGGTTCTTTCAGGGCTTTACGGAGCGCATCTGCCGCTTCTTTGGGCACCTTCACTTCGAATTCCGACGCCTTCCCTGCCTTTTTGCTCGATTTCAATTTTTCTACCCTTCTACTCTCTTCGAACGCTGTTTGTATACGTTTTTCCACGAGATCCTTCTGTTCCGGCGTCGACCGCAGATAGATGGGCACCTCGTCTTCACCAAAAACAACAAGCGCATTTTTCTTCACATAAGCCAGCACTCTCTCTGTTGGCAACGGGGGTGTCGAACCGGAAAGTCCCGATGCAAATTTTATATCCGGAAAGGCGAGCCTTAATCCCTTATCCGTATCTGGAACTAACTTTACCATCATCGTCCGACCGGATTGTTTGATGATAAAAAACAGGTTCTTGTTCTTGTTCTTGTCGCTGGCCGGCATTAATCCATGCTCTTCACCAACATCAATTCGTACGGTCTCTCCTGGCACGCTAACCAGAATCAACTCTGTTTTCGGAATACGGGAGAGTATCGCTACGCCATCGATGCGCCACACCATTGGTTTCTCAACCATCTGGGTTACACTTCTCAGACTCATATCCGCCGTTGCAAGCAGACGTGGTGTCCCTCGGACATTTTCCGCTTTATCCTCCCGCCTGTAGGGCCATAAATCGGTTCGCGGAGTAAAGGAAATACTGGAAATACTTCCGTTCGGATCTAATACATGGTAGCTGCCGGAAATCGCTCTAATCTCATCCTTATCCAACACTCCACCTTCATAAACAGCGGGCCTGTCAGTCGTAGCGTAACAGGACACCAGTAATGGCGTAAGCAGGAGCAAAGCCAGCCATGCCAGGGCCGAACCGTTACAGGGAATTTCATCGCTTGGTTTATTCATCTTGCATTGCCTCTGCGACCGCGAGCAGTCATGTCGGTTGAATTCAGATATTTTTCTGCATTTCCGGTATCGTATCACCATGCCGGTCATCGACTCACGCTACAGGCACAATGACCCGTCTCGTCATTCACGCTGTCCTTGCATCATATTTGCTAGCAGCAGGCTTCTTGTTCAGTCCCTGTTTTCATCCTGCAGGGACACCGCCACACGAAAACCTATGAAATTTTTCCTTGAATCGACAGGGTAGGCATCCCTTTCATAGACCCTCATTGATTCCAGATCCTGATTCCAGGCCCCGCCTCGTACAATACGTTGATCACATTGACCCTGCTCCCACGCCTTGCCTCTGGGCGGTTTTCCGTCGTAACTGCCATTCAGGCAGTCCTGTACCCACTCGGCCGCGTTGCCATGGGCATCCGAGACAAGAAAGCTGTTGGCTGCAAAGCTGCCGACTGGCGCCGTCGAAATACCGTCCCATTGACTACCACAACCTGCACAGTTTGCAGCAGCCTTTTTCGGGCTATCGCCCCAGTGGTAATCTGTCATCATCCCGCCACGGGCGGCGTACTCCCATTCCGACTCCGTCAGGAGGCGATAAGGTTTTCCCGTTTTCTTTATCAACCAGGTGACATAATCTCGGGCATCATCCCAGTTGACACCCACCCTGGGTTGATTGTCAGACGTACTGGCATCAGGACGCGTCAATGCCTTGCAGGCCTGTTCCCTGACACATGCCTCCCACTCAAGGTTTGTTATTTCATAACGGCCAACAGCGAAATAATCCACGAAATTCACAATATGCCTTGGGCGGTTAATGATATCGGGATTCTTGTCCTTGTACTGACCATCCGTTTTGTATAAGCCCATCAGGAAAGTTTTCCCGGGCATGACTACCATCTCCGGACAGTCAGAACAGTCCCTGAACAAGGCCTTTTTACTCAGCGCCTGAAGCCCCGGTTGCCGGAGCGCCTCGGCGGCCCGCTTGTCTCCCGCTGATTCCGCCACCCGGTACCAGGCCAGTGCCTGCAAGGGATCTTTCGCCGTCCCCAGGCCATACTGGTAATTCTGTCCCAGCGGGAAAGCCGCCTTGAAGTTACCGTTCATAACGGACTGCCTGAGCCAGACATGCGCCTGACGCGAATCCTTTTTTGTACCCGTACCCAGCGTATAAAGCCGGTACAAATCATACATTGCGGCCTTTTGACCTCGACCGGCCGCTTTTTTTATCCAGGCAAACGCCTGCTCCGCCGAAGCATCTGTCCCCTCACCCTTTTCAAACATACGCCCAAGAAAATGCTGGGCATCCGGCCAGCCACGTTCGGCCGCTTTCCGGATCAAGCGAAAGCTTTCCGATTTATCCTTCGGCAAACCGTAAGAACCAGACCCGTATGCCACACCCAGGCGGTATATCGCTTCGGGCCACCCTTTACTGGCCAGATCTCTCAGGATCCTCAAACCCTCCTTATTATTACCCTTTTCCAGATACTTCTGGCTGAACAACAGCAAGAGGCTTGTCTTTTCCTCTCGCACCTGTTTTTTAAGTAACCTCGCCTGTTTTTCGGCGGCTTCTGCTTCCCACATCAAAATTGCCATCGCAACGTCACCGACAAGTCGTTCAAGCTGGTCAGACAAGTAACGCTTTCCTTCGAACAGGTACACGGGAAAGTCCGGCCCGGACTTGATGGTTTTATAGTAGGCTTTTGCGGCATCAGCATACTGCCGGAAGGCTTTTTCATCGCAGGATCGCGCATCAACACCGGCCTCTTCGAGCACCTGCGTCAACAGTGCTTCGACTGAGGGAATACCGCCCACAAGCTCATTCTTTCTGGCATAAACAAACCAGCGCCAGTCCATTTTCTGGCCACTCAACCTGACATGCTTCCGGGCAAGTTGTGTGATTCGGTCCAGGGCCTCAAGATAAGCATAGGGCCCTTTCTCGGCTGCGATACATTGCGTGTATCTTGTCGCAAGGGCACTGTTCCTGCGCGCCATTTCCATCCTGCCTTCTCGATACGGCATCATCCCGGGAATTTCCAGAAAGCGTATATTCAGCTGTTTCTTTTCAAGATTCTCTCTCATCCATGTCATACCCCTGCCAAGGAAATCAATGCAATGAAAACATCCGAGCGAGAAATAGATCGACAGGGTTTTTGCGCTATCGCTGCTCCTGATTTCAACATAAGGTTCTGACAGCGCTCTATCAGTATCTGTCGCACCTGAGCAAACACCTGATACCGCGAGAAAGAATATACCTGCGAGAATCACCTGTTTTTTCATTTTTATACTGCCCCTTCATCCCTAACACGGACTTACCCGAATACTACAGCAAGTATTGAAAATGCTTCTATTACAATTGACATCAAAACACTGTGAACAGGCCACATATTTTCATGGTGCTTTTCCAGATTCGTTCGGCAAAGCAGCCGGCGCAGGCGTTTATTTTACGTTCAGCCTATGTATATAATTCAAATAATACAATAAGCAGAAAGAAACAAGACGGATACATGCCGTCAGGGGGAGCCGCGTGGAACCGCCGCCAGCACAAAACCATCACCAGCCTGCCCAGGACTATCTGGCGTTTATTTCCTATCGCCATGCGGACAATACGGAAGAAGACCGCCAATGGGCGACCTGGCTGCACCAGCAACTGGAGGTCTACGACATTCCCGCTGACCTGATCGGCACCACCAACCTGCGCGGGGAACGCATTGCAGAGCGGATTTATCCGGTCTTTCGCGACGAGATTTCGTTGCCCGCGGATGCCGACCTGTCGAACGCAGTCACTCAGGCCCTGGATCGCAGCCGCTTTCTGATCGTGCTGTGCTCCCCACGCGCCGTACAGAGCCACTACGTCAACCGGGAAATCCTGCACTTCAAGAAAAGCGGAAAAGAAGACCGGATTATTGCCGCGATGATTTGCGGTGAACCTAATGCTTCTATTGACGATGCCAAACAGGAATACCCCGAAGACATCAGCACGCAGGAATGCTTCCCGGAAGCCTTGCAATATGAACTGGACAGCGATGGCATGCTGGATAGATGCAACCGCACCGAGCCGGTCGCAGCAGATTTTCGCCTGCCGGACGGCAGCGAGGGCGCTACCAACCCGAATGCCTACAAGCGACAACTGCTGCAAGACGGCCACAACAAAGCTGATGCCGAACGTCTGGCGCAACGTTACGAAGAACAGCTCAACAACGCCAAACTGAAAATCATCGCCGGTATCCTCGGTGTCCGGCTGGAACAACTCACCCAACGCGACAAGATTTACCAGCTCAGCAAGGCCCGTGCCGCCGCGCGGCGCTTCCGGCGTATCGCCGCTTCGATGGGCGGGCTTGCCCTCGCTGCCACCATTGCAGGCGGATTGGCCTACCAGCAATGGCAGCGAGCCACGGAAGAACGTGATCGAGCCGAGACCTTGCTGGAGCAGGTCAGGGATAATCTCGATTTCATGAATTTTGATCTTCGTGATGTGATGAAAGCCTACGTGCCCACCGAAAAACGGATACCGCTTATGCAGCGGGTTGATAAAATTGTAGAATCACTACAAGAGACAGACAGCAGATCGTCTGATGACAGACGGCTCATCGCAGTTTCACTACTCAATAAAGCAGACCTTATACTGAAGAACCGTCAACTTGATCCGAGTAAGGCATTACCGTTACTCGAAAGAGCGCGGTCAATAGCTGAAAGTCTTGCGGAGGAGGCCCCCAAAAACAATGTGTTTCAACAGGATCTATCCATAACGTATACCAAGCTTGGCGATGTCACGCTTCACCGCGGCGAAGCCAAGACGGCGAGGGAATATTATGCATCGGCGTTGGATATCGATCAGGCACTCGCCGCACAACAACCGGAAAATCGCAAGCTCGCATATAATTTATCCGTGTCATACAGCAAGCTGGGGGACGCCTTGCTGCGCCTCCCGGGAGGCGAAGACGCCGCCTGGCGGGTATACACAGAGGCCCTGAAAAACGCTAAATCTCTTGTTGAAGACGAACCAACCAATAAGAATTTTACTCATCGCCTGTGGACCGCCAATCTGGCGATGGGAGATGTCCAGCTACGCAGAATTGGTAGCAAGGTAGCACAGCGTCACTACCTATCTTCTCTGGAAATTGCAAGGAACGCGTTAGACAAGGAACCGTCCAACACGCAGTTAAAAACCGCCGCGATAACATCGCTTCTCAGACTGGGCAATGTATTGCTTGATCAACGCATGCCAGAAGAAGCCCTAATCCAATACCAGTCTGCCCTGGAAATAATCAAGTCGCTGGTTAAACATGATCCAGATAACACTGGATACCTCAGGGGCCTATGGGTGGCCTACAATAAGGCAGGAGAAGCTGAGCGCAACTTGAATAACTTGAATGCTGCCCTTTCGATGCATCGCTCTGCTTTAGATATTGCCAAAAACCTTGCTAAACACAATAAGGAAAATATCGACTACCAGCGAAACCTATCAGTGTCATACAGGCTCTTAGGCGATATCTATCGATCTTTAAACCAGACAACAGCCGCGCTAGAACATTACCAGACCGCCCTGGAAAAAACTAAAAAGTTACTGGAAAATGACAGTAATAACATCACACTACAAAGAGACCTCTGGGCAGGACATTACGATATCGCCAAAGCCTACATAAACACAGATAACTACACACAGGCTTATACAAATATGGAACTGGCCTATAAACAACTTACCTGGATGCGTGACTCCCACGCCCTTGAACTGAATGACCAAACATACATCCAAAAGACTGAAGAAGAAATGCGGCGACTGAAAAGATTGATGAAAAAGAACTAGAATTTCTCCATCATTATCAAGACAAAACCAACTACTGGACATATAACTTGTCATGCCAAATTCAGAATCGATAAATTTTATTTTAACCCTGCGCAAGCTATTTCTGACTACCCTATTGATGGGCATGATGCCCCCCGTGCTGGCAAAAAACCCCATGGGCAATCCATCGGAGTTTCTCGGCTATTGCCAGAACATACAGTCGGCAGAATATTGTCAATGCACGATCAAGTACAACCTTGAACAGGAAAAACAAGCCGCTCTTTCAAAAAGTAACGAGAAACTGCAACGGCTACGTGAACAAGCTGCTGAATATCTGGCCTATGCTATAAGAGATGACCCCTCACTCAACAAGGAAAAAGCTGACGCTCTCTGTGACATTGTAAATGCTCGAACCAAGGAAACCGGAGACTTTTTTGAGCAGGCAACCGGAAAACGAAAAGTTTACCCCACACCGAAAGAACTTGAACCCGGCCTTAAGACGATAGACGAAAAATACACTAATAAGCTTGACCAGCTCCTTACCCAGTACAATGTAAACGAGATTTCACGCCGCAACTTTCACCTCGGAGGAGGCCACTGCTTTATACGAGCCATGTTGCTCAAAGAGGAAGACAATTTACGAAACAGTCGCAAAATTGATTTTGTGCGTCTGTTCAGAAGTGGCGTAGAAACCGGCAACCGTTGCCGCAAGGTATTCCGGCCACCCACCCGAACCAGCGAATGGCAATTTGACGATTTCTGGCAGACAAACCGGCTGTCTTATCTGATAGGCGCCATGTATGACGGTAAGGTGGGATATCAACCGGATGCCGAGTTCAAATACTATTACAGCATGTTACAGGTGGCATACGATGCACAATGTCAAAACCACCTGCCGAAAAACTCCGTAAGACGTGGATTTCTCAGCCAGGTTGTCCACAGTGACGGGACTCGTGAAGCCCCTGAAGATAACACTTTTCTTATTGACCCGCGTTTCGCTGATAAGTACGACGAGTATAAAAATGCGGCCACGAACTATGGAACCAAGGTATTTACGCAAAACGTCGGCCAAAGCATGAAAGGTTTTCTCGAAGGTCGCGGACTGTTCAAATCCGCAATCGAGCAACTGAATGATCACCCTACCGTGCAGTTCAAGCGTTTTATTAATGCAACAGGTTGCCTCTCTCAGGACGTCAAGCAATTGCGTGAAAACTTTCTCAGGAAGGCCTATGGGAAACCCTCTTTGCAACAACAACGCGGTGAGCTGAACGACTCTGACCAGCAACAGGGGCTTCACGCAACCCGGCAAATGTTTTCGGCCTGTAAGAAAAATCCGCATTCATCTGATGATTATTGCTCATGTTTCGCAACAAAGGCCTCAACCATCATGACTTACAGCGAGTTCAGGTATTACTCTGAAGACCTTGACCGGTTCTATCAGGAAGTCATTCAGAAACTCGGACCGCAGGTGCCTGTTGGCGACAGAAAATGGAAATTGAACGAGATACACAGACCATGTGCAAACTGAACGTGTTCGTTACATCAAATTGTCCCGGGTTTAAGGTGTTCAGGCAGCCTGAGGCGGCGTATGACCACTGATTGCCAGGCCCCAGGCAGTACGGGCCTGGCCTGACTCAACTACTGAACCATCGACGCCAACCGCGCCAACAACGCCAGTTCGGTCTCAAAGTCCTTGAACATTTCCGCCTCGATCCCGGCCAGCTCCTGCGGGTCGATGCTGCCGTCGATCAATGCCTGATGAATCGCCGTCACGGTATCACCGCGTTCGTCGCTCCAGCTTGACCAGGCGTCGAGCAGCGCCATATCATCTTCGCCGTGATAGCGGGGGATCAGGACACAGGCATGGTCCAGCAGGTGTGCGGCAGCATGCAGTACCGTGAAATCTGTGGTTTCATGCATCAGGCTGAGCGCATCCTGCAAACTCAGATGTTCATCGGGATGCTCCAGGCTGGATTTCTTGTGCAGGTCGACTTCCCGCACCCCCATTTTCCGGGCCAGTTGCGAGAGTCCGCCGGGGTAATTCTGTACCGTTTCAAACACCGCCTGTTTCAGATCGGTCACGGCTGGCGGCGGGTTGCGTGGCGGATTGTTGCAAAAGGCATTCAGCCGATCCAGCAACTCGAGCGCGCGTGCGAAGTCGGCAAACATCTCGGCATGGATAGCCCGGTATTCATGGACATCGATGCGCGCGTCACTGAGCGCTGTGCGGATGCTCTCGGCCGTCTTGCCATGCTCCATATCCGAAGCTGTCCAGGCATCAAACAGCGCCATATCGCCGACATACCGGAATTGCGCCGGGGCGACACAGGCGTGGTGGGTTTCCCGGCACAGAACTTCGAGGATACGCACATCCCGGCTGTGATGCATGATATCGACAGCCTCGCGCAATGTCAGGCGGTGCGACGGCATGCCCGGGTTGCATTTGTTGTAGAGCGTCCCCGGGTTGACCGATATCTTTTCTGCCAGCGCCTGTATCCCGCCAGGATAGTCATGGCTGGTTTCGGCAATGGCATGCTCCAGGCTGTTTACGGGTGGCTTCATTGTCTTTCATTCAGTCCCGAATGTCTTTATCAAATAACAGTATCACTCTATCTCTCATTTTTATGTGGCTCACCCGGGAAACCTGTATTTCACGGGAAATACCTGATCATATATTTCACCGATATTGCGAGTGAATTCTTCCAGCTCCTTATCGGAGGGGAATCGGTCCCGCAGGTCAGGATAACAGGTGTTTGCATCCATGGTATTCACGGCTTCGATAATCAGCGACGCCCTGGTCAACTCGCCTAATGCAAGCGAAAACTCGACGGTGTCTCCCGTCACTTGTTTCAGGATGGATGATATTTTCCTGTGCAAGGCGTCGACATCTTCATCCGTTGTGTTTCGTATGACCGGGTCGGTGTTTCTGCCGGCACACAGTATGATCTCCAGCAGCTGCATTTCCTTTTTTCTGAAAACGAGTTGGATACTCCCCTGCTGTTTCCCGGCCAGTTTCATGTGGTCTTTACCTGTCGGCGCAGGTTCTCCAGCAAGCGATGGATGTGCACAACCACCACTTGTTCGTCCTTGTGTTTTTCCGCTTCCGGTAAATCGTCGAAATCGACCAGTAACGGGGACAGTTTCCGCTTGCTGTCTTTCTTTCCCGCAGTGGGCTGCCAGCCGTCCAGTCGCTTGTCAGCCATCCAGCGCCGGTGCTCCATTTCCGCCAGTATGCGTATCTGCTCAGCGGTAAACTGCCAGGTATCCGCCGCATTCAGGGCATCTTCGAGTGTTAACCCGA
>JALWPK010000232.1 GCA_026995045.1 Gammaproteobacteria bacterium
AGCCAGAATGTCCGTATCTTTCGGAGTATATTCCGGCATCCAGTACGTTTCGCGGTATTCTTTTACACCCGCATCATATTTCTTAGCCATTAATCTTTGCCTCCTTCGAGCAAATAGATGTTGTATCTGTTGTTCGAGCGCTTCGGTGGGTCAGCAAGTATACCGTCAAACGGCCTGTACTGGCCAAGACGCCGGTCAACATGGCGAGCAAGTATAGGGAGGGCATATCATAAACACAACTCAATATTTCTGATTATTACCATAAACTTTTGCTTATGATATAATCGCTTTCATGCACCTTACCCTGCGCCAGATCGAAGTGTTCAACGCTGTCGCCCGACTGCAGAATTATACCCGCGCGGCTGAACACCTGCACATGAGCCAGCCGGCTGTTTCCATGCAAATCAAGCAGTTGGAAGAAGGCGTCGGCCTGCCGCTGTTCGAGCAAGTAGGCAAGAAAATCCACCTCACCGACGCCGGCAAGCTGATGTACGGCTACGGTCGCAATATTGTCAGCCTGCTGGATGAAGCCGATGAGGTTTTCGAGGCCATCAAGGGTGTTGAGCGCGGCGCCCTGTCCATCTCGGTGGCCACCACCGCCAGCCATTTCGCCACCCGGCTGCTGGCCGAATTTTCCAAGCAACACAGCGGCATTACCATCAGTCTCGACATCACCAACCGCGAGGCGCTGCAACGCCAGCTGGAGCACAACGAACCCGATCTGGTCATCATGGGCCAGCCGCCCGAGGGCGTGGAAGTCGACGCCGCCGCCTTCATGGAAAACCCGCTGGTGATGATTGCCCCCGCCAGTCACCCGCTGGTTTCACAAACAGCGATTCCGCTCTCCCATTTCGCGCAGGAAAACTTTGTGGTGCGCGAGCATGGCTCCGGCACGCGCAGCGCGATTCAGCGTTTTTTTGATGAGCACAATGTGCCTTTCAACACCGCGATTGAAATGACCAGTAACGAGGCCATCAAACAGGCGGTGGAAGCCGGTCTCGGGCTGGGCATCGTGTCCATTCACACTATCGAACTGGAGCTGGAAACCGGAAGGCTGAAAATTCTCGATGTGGAAGACCTGCCGGTGCTGCGTAACTGGTACGTGATACAGCGCAAGGGCAAACGCCTGTCGCCGGCGGCGGAAGCTTTCAAGACCTTTGTGCTGGAGCAGGCCGAGCGTTTTATTCGGCTACCGGGGAGCAGTGGCAAGGAGCGAGGGGCAAGGCGCTAGCAGGTTGTTGAAACAGCCTGATAGTCAGCTTCCGCTGTTTTCGATGAGCTCGATGGCGTTGCCGTCATAGTCGCGGCAAAAAGCCGCTTGGCGACCAGACTTGCTCTTGCTGACAACGATGCCCGCGGCTTCCAGCCTCTCCAGCAAGACGTCCAGCTGTTCCACCGCCAACGCCAGATGGCGGTCGCGGCCACCGTGCGCGGGCCGTCCCGAAACCGGATCGGGATTGGGCAACTCCAGCAAATGAATTTGCTGCTCGCCAACATGCAACCATGCGCCGGGGTAGCCCAGATCCGGCCGTGACGGATCAACTTCCAGCCCCAGCAAATCGCAATAAAACTGCAACGCCTTTTCCGTGTTCTGCACAATCAGGCTGGCATGGTGGATGCGGCAAACGCGGGGCTGGGTCACGGTTTTCTCCTCGGATTCGAAACGGCAAATCGCTTATACTATGCGCCGCCGTTACACAGGGGCAAGGGGAAAGTGACGAGGGGCAAGGGACGGCAGACATCCAGGAATTGACACAGAATATATTATGAATCCGCATTTAACCCGGTTACAGCCCTACCCGTTTGAAAAACTGGCCCGACTGAAACAGGACTGCCAACCGCCGCAGGACCTGGCCCACATTGCCCTGTCCATCGGCGAACCCAAACACCCCGCGCCGCAGTTTGTGCGCGACACCCTGGCGGAAAACCTGGACAGCATCAACCGCTACCCCCTCACCAAAGGCTCGGCGGAACTGCGCCAGGCGATCGCAGAGTGGCTGCAAAAGCGTTTTGCGCTGGGCGATGACGGCATCAATACCGAAACCCAGGTGCTGCCGGTCACCGGCACCCGCGAGGCGCTGTTTGCCTTCGCCCAGGCCATCATCAACCCGGCGGATAACGCCAGTGTGTTGCTGCCCAATCCGTTCTACCAGATTTACGAAGGCGCGGCCCTGCTCGCCGGCGCGGCGCCACAGTTTTGCAACACCACCGCCGAACATGGCTACCTGCCGGATTTCGACGCCATCAGCGAGCAACAATGGCAACGCTGTCAGCTGCTGTATATCTGCACACCCGGCAATCCCACCGGCGCGGTCATCCCTGAGCAGCAGTTAATCGCGCTGATTGAAAAAGCCCAACATTATGACTTTGTGATTGCATCGGATGAATGCTATTCCGAAATCTATTTTGACGAGAGCGCGCCGCCCGCCGGTCTGTTGCGGGCGGCCAAAGCCTGCGGCAATGATGACTACCACAATTGTGTGGTGTTCCACAGCCTGTCCAAGCGCTCCAACCTGCCGGGCATGCGTTCCGGTTTTGTCGCCGGCGATGCCGCGATACTGAAACAGTTTTTGCTGTACCGCACCTATCACGGTTGCGCCATGCCGCCCGCGCACCAGCTTGCCAGCATCGCCGCCTGGCGCGATGAAACCCATGTGCAGCACAACCGTGAACTGTACCGGCAGAAATTCGATGCCGTGCTGGACATTCTCACGCCAGTAATCGATGCACAAAAACCCGATGCCGGGTTTTATATCTGGTTAAATACACCGATTGATGATGCGGAATTTGCACGCGGTCTGTACCACACACAGAATGTCACCGTGCTGCCCGGCAGTTTTTTATCCCGTGAAAGTGACGGCATCAACCCCGGCAACCGGCATGTGCGCATGGCGCTGGTCGCGCCGCTGGAAGAATGCATCGAAGCGGCTGAGCGACTCAGAACATATATAGAAAATTTCCAATGAATATTCACCACAGAGGCGCGGAGACACAGAGAAAAATATTTTCATTCGGCAAACAGTCAGATTTCTCCCTGCGGCCGAAATGACAGCAAAAAATTCTCTGCGCCCTCTGCGCCTCTGTGGTAAACAAATCACATATAGCAACCGGAGACAAACATGAGCGACTTGCAACAAACCATTGAAGAAGCGTTTGAAAAACGCGCCGACATTACCCCGCGCAATGTGGAAACCCATGTTTCCGATGCGGTCAACGAAGCCATGACGCTGCTCGACAGTGGCGAAGCGCGTGTCGCTGAAAAAAAAGATGGCGGCTGGGCGGTTAATGAATGGCTGAAAAAAGCCGTGCTGCTGTCTTTCCGCATCAACGATAACGAATTCATCAAGGGCGGCTTCACCAACTATTATGACAAGGTCGATTCCAAATTCGCCAATCACAACATCCGCGAGTTTCGCGAATCCGGCGTGCGCGTGGTGCCACCCGCCACGGCGCGTTACGGTTCCTACATCGCGCCCAGCGTGGTGCTGATGCCCTCCTATGTCAACATCGGCGCCTATGTGGACAGCGGCACCATGGTCGACACCTGGGCGACCGTCGGCTCTTGCGCGCAGATCGGTAAAAACGTGCATCTCTCTGGCGGCGTCGGCATCGGCGGCGTGCTTGAACCCTTGCAGGCGGCGCCCACCATCATCGAAGACAACTGTTTCATCGGCGCGCGCTCCGAAATCGTTGAAGGCGTTATCGTCGAAGAAGGCTCGGTGATTTCCATGGGCGTGTACATTGGCCAGAGCACCAAAATCTTCAACCGCGAAACCGGCGAAGTCACCTATGGCCGTATTCCGGCCGGTTCTGTCGTGGTATCCGGCAACCTGCCTTCCAAAGACGGCACATACAGCTTGTATTGCGCAGTCATTGTGAAACAGGTTGATGAAAAAACCCGCGGCAAGGTCGGCCTGAACGAACTGCTACGCGACATCGATTAAGGAAACTGGCCACAGAGGCCACAGAGCCCGCAGAGTATTCATACACTGTGCTCTCTGTGTCCTCTGTGGCCAACAACAAGAACATGACTACTCTTTACGGCATTCCCAACTGCGACACCATGAAAAAAGCCCGCAAGTGGCTGGATGAACATGGTATCGAATACCATTTTCACAACTACAAAAAAGACGGCGTACCCGAAAAGAAATTAAGGCAATGGGTGAAACAGCTCGGCTGGGAAACCCTGCTCAACCGTCGCGGAACCACCTGGCGCAAGCTGGATGAGTCGGCGAAAAACAGCATCGATGAGACGGCAGCTGTGCAAATCATGCTGGACAACCCCAGCATCATCAAACGGCCGGTGCTGGAAAACAGCGACACACTTCTGGTCGGCTTCAAGGAAGCAGACTACCAGCAACATTTTTTGTAGTTGTTACCAACAGCTCCTGGTCAGCAAACACCAACATCAAAACCAGACTTCAAAGTTGATGAATGGAATCGGTGATGTTTTGTAATACCTGCGCAACCGGTGGATCAGCCGGGTTGGTTACTGTTGTGGTCGCTGATTCCAGCGCAGCCATGTCAACACCATCAAACCAGGTATCGTAATTGATGGCAATATTGACTGTATCCGTCAAGTGCGAGGATGAAATCGGCAACAATGCCGACAACAATAACGCCTTGTTCTGCAGCGCTGCGCCGGTACTGATATGAATCGCGCCCTGCGAACCCATTCCATTATCATAACTGCCTTCAATCACCAGGGTTTTGCCAACCATATTCACGTCAGCGGGCAAATTCGCTGCATCAGCATCGGCGGCAAGCAGATCAATATCGACGCCACAGTAATCACCCGGCGGTGGCGAAACTGCGCCAATGCTGGTGACGCTGCCATCTGACGCCAGCAAGTTGATTACCGTGGGCTCACCGGTCGAGGTGGGCGTTGCGGTGGTGTGCGCCTGTGCGGCAGGAATAACCAAATCCAGCACATCAGTCAGCATTGCCATGAACGTAGCATCACAAGTGGTCTCCACCGTGGCGCTGGCAATCACCAGATACGCCCGGGTTAAAGTAATGCCAACTCCTTCCATGTTGTTGAACGTTTTGGGGCCAGCACTGGTCATTGGCGCTGTATTCGCCGGCAAAGCGGCCGCAGCCAGATTGATGCTTGTGCCGGATGAAGCAGAACCACTGCTCGAACTGCAACCAATTAACAAGCTCGCAATGAGAGAAAGACAACCCAGTCTAGTGCATATCGAAATCATACGTAATACCCATGGTAAAAATGGCGCCTTCGTCATGAAACCCGTTCAGGGCATCAACGACCGGCGTCTTGATAAAAATATTGAACAACACATCCTGCTTCAGTGTATAAATCACGCCAGGCGAAGCAAACACAATGGCGCCGCCGGAATCCGGATCGCTGACACCGGAAAAGCTGTCCCGTTGACTCCATCGTCCTTCCAGCGCAAAGCTGAATGATAAATCAGTGCTTTTGGCGTACTGCGCAGCCGCATTAAACACAAGCGCATCACCCGCCTGAAAGCCCTGAAACCCTTCATTCGCCTTGTAGTAGGCGGCGCTCAGATAGTACATGTAAGGAAAATTGAAATTGGCATACCAGGCGCCAACATTAACCACAACGGCGCCCTGCCCCGACTGCACGTCAAAATCAAGCGGCGCGCCATTCACATCTGTCTGCTCAGACCCCGTTGGTATTTTTATCCCGGCAAGAAAACCATACATGTGTTTTTGCATAAACTGCTTTTCCTGCTGAAAACTTTTTACTGTCAGCGTCATATCACCGGGCGCAGTCACTTCCTGCTCTGCCAGATTAAAAGTGGACAACTTGCGTCTGGCGAAGGGCACAGCCAGCCCGAACATATACCGCGTATTCGGCGCGTAACTGAAGCTCAAGGTTGCCCGGCTTTCATCAATCTCTTTTTTGTTAAAGCCCTCGCGGCCCAGCTCTTCCTTGCGCACCAGGCCATCAAGCGACATGCGTAATCTGTCCTGATAGGGTTTTTCCACTCCCATCAGTGTCTGTGTCGGATCACCCACCATGCAGGTGGAGCATGCAAACACAGCGGGTGTGATGCTCATGCCTGCTACTACCATCAAAAATAACTGTTGCATACATTCACCTAAGGACACATAACATTTTTTGGAATATTGCCAAACGGATCAGACAAATCATCACGGCACACAAACTTCCAGTCGGTCAAACTTTTAAGAAAGGCAATCAGATCGAGCCGCTCATTCGCCGTGATGACAAAGCCATTAATCAAGCTGCTGCGATTGGGATTCAATGCACCGTCACCGGCATAAGGACCCGTTGTAATCAGTCGGCCGCCACGGGCATAGTGATCAATGACTTCATCCAGCGTAGCAATGCTGCCATCGTGCATATAGGGCGCTGTCAACTCGATATTGCGCAGTGTGGGCGCACGAAACTTGCCCTCATCCTCAGCTTGCAGGGTGAATTCACGCAAGCCGTGGTTATCCGGCGGATACAATCCCGCCCCATCCAGGTTATATAGCGCATTATTATGAAAGCTTTGCTGGGTGAACTTCAAGCCTGCATGATTCACCGAGTCACTGAAGTTAAAGCCGCCATGACAGTGAAAACATTCAAGACGCTCACCAAAAAACAATTCACGACCCCGTTTGGCCGCATCTGACATCGCATTGGGTTCACCACGTTGTTCTTTGTCGAACTCAGAGTCGCCGGATATCATGGTGCTGCCGAATGCCGCCAGTGCTTTGGTGACCGTCATCAAGGTAATCGGATCCGCCTCATCCGGAAATACCACAGCAAACATCGCCGGATAATCTGGCGGTGCGGCTGCCAGGGCAGTACCGGCATAATCTGCCGCCGAGGGCGATTTCAGTCTGTCCAGCATAACCAGCTCATGTCCTGACCAGCCAAGTTCAACCGGCGCTTCATTCAACAGTACCGCCAGCGCCTGCTGCTCCAGATTCACAATCTGGTTATTGGCCCAGTTCATGGTGCTGTTATACACCACATTGGTCATACTCATCGCATTGCGCGGGTGCAAGCCGCCGGCAGAGCCTACCGATACAGGTAGCCCATCGGTAAAAGCCTTGTCCTGCTGATGACAGTCTGCACAAGATTGCGTTTGATTGAATGACAGATTGCGGTCATAAAACAGGAACCGCCCCAGCGTTACTTTTGCCATCGTTACCGGGTTATTGTCCTGCGGTTTTGGCGCAGGGAACCCGCAAGGCAGTTCGATTTCCGCCCCGGAACCGCAGTCGCCAAATATGCTTTTGGCCGGTGCTGGCGGAGCGGTTGCCGAGCCGCCATTTCCTGACGAGCAACCAACCAGCAACAACCCGGTGGCAGCATATAGGCACATTAACAGGCGTCCCCGCCATTTGTTTCCAACCCGGTATTCTGATCGCATCATGACGCACTCTATCGCTGCAGCACCTTATTGCTTGCTGAACATGACCTGCCCACCCGTGTAGACAGAGGGTGTCCCGCTGACACGGCCATATGAATAATCCAGGCCAAGGCGCGGGATGATTTCTTCACAGTCATTATCATCAACAAACGACTGACAACCTGGCTTGGCCGTTGCGCCACCATCCAGATTCACGGTGATATCATTACCTGCCAGCACCGGCGCCGGGTCTACCGCAATCACGCTGTTGACGACATCAAAATTACTGACACAGGCCTCAAACGTGTTGGGCACACTGCATGCTGCACTCGGTGGCGCAGTCGCTGAAGCGCCAGGGCAACCTTGCGCCCCCAGATGAAGATTGAACTTGTTATTCACCCCGGTCGGGTCACCCACACCATCAATACGGATATATTTGCGCCCGACTTTCCACGCCCACAGCATGCCGGATGCATTCAGCGGCGAGGCGGCGGTTGCCTCGTCAATGTGATTCTTGTCGGCCGGCACACCAACTGTGAAACAGACTTCCGTGTTCGATAAATCGACTGATGCAGGTACGGTCACCTTGCCCTGTACCATTGTGTTGGTTTCCGTTGTGCCATTGCAGCTTGCACTGTCATTGCTGTTTTCGAAATCCAGCATTGCCACATTATCCAGTTGCCACTGCCCGTCCTGCACTAGCTCAATTGGGTACTGCACTCCCGTGGCATCATCGTGAATATGTATGTCGTGGATATATAAACGGAAATCATTTACCTGGAAATCACTGCCCGTCACGCCGATGCCGGTATAAGTCTGCCCGCAGGTGAAATCGGCGCCATTGACCTGCGCGGCAAACTTGATGGAAACATCCTGTGGCGCTGGCGCATTTGAATTTGAACAAGCCGACATCAGTATTGGCGCAGCCATGATAGCAACGGGCAGAAAAGCGCAGGGTTGTTTCATTTTGGTTACTCCTCGTCATTTATATGTATCTGTTTAGCGAGCAACTACCATGCCAATACAAAAGAAATTAAAAATCAACGGGTTATGATTTCGCCTCACAGGCATGTGTGGCATTTCACACACTCGTTCAGTTATTTTTTACAATAATCATAACGAAAGTACTGATGCTTCCAGATGAAGGTGACGGCGACGCAATGCCTGCCAAAATGGCAATATTGAGGACAACAGCCACGACCGGGGTGTGGACAGAATTGTTCGCCGTTATCGACAAACCCCAGGAAGCGCAAATTTGCGGCTATCCAAAAGCGAGGACATCGGTATGCCAGAGCGGCATGGCCTGCAGCGAAACACAGACGCCATTCTGACGGTTGGACGGAGGCCGGTTGTTACAAATTTCAGGCTGCAAAATTGTTAATCAATGTTAATAACACCCTGTGAAAACTGGCAATAATCAGCAGGTTACATAACATATCAAAGACTTGCCTAAACCTCTTGTCTGTTGAGTTTTCAACACGCTGGACTACAACCATTGTTTGGCTACAATTAAGCGCATAACCCATCGTGGTTATGCTAAATTGTGATCACAAATCCTCTTGGCAGTCTTAAACAGGAAACGGAATGTCTTCCCCGAAACCAGAACTATTGATCGTTGATGACTCGGCTACGATACGCGCCACCATCGCAAAATTTCTCGGTGAGGAGTTTGTCACACACACCGCAACTGATGGTGAAGAAGGCTGGGAAGCGCTTAACAAGAACAAAGCCATTTCCCTGGTTTTCGCCGATATGCACATGCCTGTTCTCAATGGCATGTTGCTGTTGCAACGTATCCGCCAGTCTGATTGCGAACGCATCGCCAACATCCCGGTTATCATGATTACCGGCGTGGAAGACTCGCGCGCCGCCAAACGCGCCTGTCATACCATCGGCGCCACCGACTTCATCAGCAAACCGTTTGACAAAACGGATATTCTGCGTCGCGCCAATAACTACACCAAACTTACTCGCCGCATTGCCGAATTCAACGAAGACCCCAAAGGCAATACGCTGGCCGGCCTCGACAACAATCGCGTGCTGCTCGACTTTGGCAACAAGTCAGTTGACTTTTCCGCCAGCAATCAGGTTGATGTCTCTATCCTGTACACCGAGATTGTTGGGGTGCGCAACCTGATAGAAACACATGGCAGTAAAATTGCTGAACAGATAGTTCAGAATATTTTCAAGCTGCTCGGCAAGAACCTGCGCAAGGATGAACTGATTTCGCGTATTGACGACGGCAAGTTTGTTATTGTGTTGCCAATGACCAAGGCATTCAAGGCGCATATCATCGGCTCACGCCTGAAAAAGGCGGTTAGAAAAATTGAATTTGATATCAATGGCAACAAGGTTCGCGTCACGCTGGCTGTTGGCCTGACATCTACCGATTCAACAGATGATGCCGGCGTACTCACATTCAAGGATTACTGCGTACAGGCAGCCCTGGCATTGCGCGCCTCACTGGAAATACCCAAACATCCGGTTGTGCGCTACGACGAAACCTACGAAAAACAGTTCGAGGATCTGCCAGAAAAACTGGAAGTGCGCCGCGCTGAGGATGACGCCATCAACGGTGATTCCGCACTGGAAGAATTCGGCGAGTTTTTCTCGGGCATCCTGGTGGGTGATTACAGCTCGATTCCGGAAAGCTATATCCCGACGCTGATTACGCCGCTGGAAAACTTTCTGGATTATGCGCACAGGCTGCACCATCCGGAAGCCCACAAAAAAGCCAGCTAAATCCTGCCAGCCGTCTGGCCATCAGCTTTTCAGCGCCTTTAACTGCTCGAAAACCGGATCGGTAACCGGTTTGATTTTTTTGCGCATCACCGTGCCAATCGCATCGGTGCGCGCAAAAATCGGATTCACCAGCTCAACAGACAGGCAGGACAGTATCACCATCGCCTCGACATAAGGTTTCATCTGCGGCAGTTTTTCGATGACTTCCGCCGCGCCAGTACACTGTGTAACGCAATAGTCAGCGCACTGTTCGCATATCGCCTCCATATCGCCAACAGCAAACTGCTCAGGCTTCACGCTGACGAAATAGCTGGCAATCGCATTCAACAGGGACTCCACCACATGTTGATCCATCGGTTTTTTCAACGCCAGTTCAGCTGTCGCCACAAAGGCCTGCCCCCTGTCACTGAGCACGCGCAACAACTGTGCGGCGCAGGCATTGCCCTGTTCGCTCAATTGCTGCAAATCTGACGCCACCGAGTCCAGCACCGGGTTCGGCGCGGCTTCCATCGGCAGGTCATCGGGCGCGCTGTGTAAAAAACCGACATACAAACTGCGTTTGGATTTGGCTTTTGCCCACAGTTTCTGTTTGTCTTCTTCATCAATCAAACCAGGCTGCAACACCAGCCGCACCGATTCAATCATGTCGATCTGGTCTTCCTCGAAGGGCAAAAACTCCAGCAAAAATTCCGCCAGCACCTTGCCGGTTTCGCCTTCCACCACCGCCTGCTTTTCCAGCATCTTGCGCGCGTTTTGCGAATTGGGCATGGCCCACCAGGCGCGTGCGGCAAGTTCGTCGGTGAGGCCCGGCGCATGCACCGCCGCCACTACAGCTTCGGTTTCGCCCAATAACAACAACTGGCTCAGGCTTTCGTCACGCGCCTGCCCCATGCGCGTCCAGCGTTTCAGGTAAACCGGGTAACCGCCGGGCGAACCCATGACATGGGTGGAAAACAGCGCCTTGACGTTCTTGATGTATTTTTCATCCTTGCAGTTCGGGTTGAGCGGCACTTTGGCCTCACCCTTGTCGGTAAGCGCATAAACAATCATTTTGGATTCATCAATACGCACCGCCTGCAGGTTTTGATGCAGCAGCACATTCAAACGCAAATTGTCTTCAGCAGATAGTTCCATAGTCAGTTAGCCACAGAGGCGCAGAGCGCACAGAGATAATATTTGTTATTGAAGTCCTGTCATCAAGCATCACTAAAGCCACACACATCAAACCCCTCTGTGTTCTCTGCGTCTCTGTGGCAAAAAAATTCAATTCAACTGGATACGTTCTCCAAACGGCACTTTTGCCTTGCCTTTCACCAGCCAGACCACGGGATAGTGCGGCTCGGCTTCGGGAAACACGCCTTCGGCATCGGTAAAATACACCAACGCATCCGGCGCGCTGTCCTGCTGTTCTATCCAGTTGAACACCGGCCTGAAGTTGGTGCCGCCGCCACCACGAATTTCGACATCGAAACGAAACTCGTCCCAGGCTTCAAAATACCACGGACAACCGTAGTTCAAATCGGAGTCGCAACTGAGCAGGGTCACCCGTGCGCGCACCTGGCTTTTGATGGAATCGATTTCTGAAATAAATTCCTGTATTTCTTCTTCGGAAATCGAGCCGCTGGTATCGACCGCCACCACCACATTCACCTGATGGCTGCGCAGGCTGGGATACACCGCCGGGTCGCCTCGGCGGGTGGAGGGACGCGCATAACTGTAATCATCGCGCGCAGTGGCAGTGAGAAAACGCGCCAGCAACATGCGCCACGGCAGGCGCGGCTGCAACAAATAGTCGACCATGCGAGCCATCTCGCCTTCCAGCTTGCCGGATTGCAGCGCCTGCTGCGCGGCGGCGGCCATGCGTTGTTGCCACTGTACGCTTAAGTCCTCCAGTTCCTGCTGCGACATCTCCGGCGGTGGCGAATTACCCATGCTGCTACCCTGGTCATTCGAGTCTTCCTCGCTGCCCTGACCGCTGGTTTTGTCGTTTTTTTCACGCTCGCGTTCGCTGTTGCCACCACCTTTGTTTTGTTCCTTCTCGCGATCACCATCAGAATCGTTGTCATCGCGATTGTCTTCCAGGTCACGTTCGCCGCCGTTGTCCATGTCTTCCAGACAGGGGTAGATTTCCTCAGCGGTCATGCCCTCGTATTCGCGCAGGTATTGCGCGTCGGGCGTGGGCTTGAGCCCGTCCTTGATAAGCAGCGGATTCACCGCATAGTCGCAGGCCAGCTCCCAGCGGTGCTTGACCCGGTGGCCACGCCGGTGAAAATGCGACAGCGCACAGTGCAGCGCTTCATGCGATAACGCAAACTGGGTTTGCTCGGCATCGAGCGCATCAATGTAATCGGGATTGTAATAAAAGGTTTTGCCGTCGCTGAACGTGGTTTCACACCACTTGGCATCGGCCTCCACCATGGGCAGGCGCAACACCAGCGCGCCCAGAAACGGCTTGTCCAGAATCAGGCGGGTGCGCGCGGTCGCCAGTTTGGTTTCAACGTCGGGGTAGTCACTCATGTTTTTCAAATTTTCCGCCAATGCATGCTAATACACGCCAATGTTGCATGTCAGCCCTGTCCGACTTCAACGTTGCCGCGCAACTGGCCAGCCTGCAATTTTTGATGACGCTCGAAATAAAAACCACACAACTGACTTCGCGTGCATTTGCGTTCATTTGCGGAAAAATCAATACAGCATGATATCGGCAATTTTGTCCGCCCAGTTGGAGAACTCGGACACGGCGAAGAGTTCCTGACCGATGGCGCGATGCATGTCGGACACCAGCATTACTCCCATTTCACGCTGCCGGAATTTGCCTGCATAGTTGAGAATGTTGCCATGCACCCTGGCGGCGTCTTCGGTTTCTTTGGCGCGAATCGCCTTGCCCACCAGCGCGGTGGCGACAGCGTATTGCAGGTCGATTTCTTTTGGCGCGGGCACATCTTCGCCGGCGACGATGGCGTCCAGATCCGGCATCTGATCCAGGCTTTCGACAAAGGCCCGCAGTTCGATGCCGGCGGCGTTGCCAACACAGGCTTGCAGCGAACCCAGCAACAGCGCCGGCTGGTCGCCAAATTTTTGCAGCGCGCGGTGGGCGAATTCCCACGAACGTGGTGACGGGAACGCCACCGGGTTGGTCGACGGGTCGAAGTCGAACAGCAAATCCTGGCGGAAGCGCAGGAAAGCGATGATGCGCTCGTCGATCTGGTTGGCGTACGCCCAGGCCACCCAGTCATCCAGATTGACTTCCACTTCGTAGTGCGAGAAACGGTTGGCCAGTGGCGCCGGCATGGAATAAGTTACGCCACGGTCGCCCTGACGGTTGCCGGCGGCGATAATTGCCCAGCCTTCCGGCACTTCGTATTCGCCCAGCTTGCGGTCGAGAATCAGCTGGTAGGCGGCGGCGGACACACTCGGCGGCGCCGAGGTGATTTCATCGATGAACAGAATGCCGCTGTCGCCGTGGCGTTTTTTGCTGGGCAACATCGACGGCACAGCCCATTCCACTTCCTCGCCATTGCGGAACGGAATGCCACGCAAATCGCTCGGCTCCATTTGTGACAGGCGCACATCAATCAACGGCACGTTGTGCCGCTCGGCCACCTGCGCCACCATTTGGGATTTACCAACGCCAGGCGGCCCCCACAACATCACCGGGGTGTGATGCCCTGCTTCGGTACTGGAGAATTCTTTTTCGATTACTGCAATCAGGTGTGCTGGACGCATTTTCAGGTTTCTGGATTCTTGTAACTGGGAACAGGGTAGATGTCGCCGGTCGCCACTTGCCTAACCGAAGACAAACGACCAACGACCAATGACTAAAAACCTGCAAGCTTGTACAGGCGTTTGGCTTCTTCCGGGTCTTTTTCGACTATCTTGCCTTCGTCATACAACATGGCGAGCGTGGTCATGGAGCCGGTCAGCCCCTGATCGGCGGCTTTTTTGAACCACTTCACCGCTTCCTCACCGCTTTGCTCGACGCATTCGCCTTCCATGTACATAAAACCCAGGCCGTGCTGGGCGACTGCGTGTCCCTGCTCGGCGGCGGCTTTCATGTATTCAAAGGCTTTTTGCTCGTTCACCACCGTGCCCAGACCATTCTGGTACATAATGGCGCAGCGGTGCAGAGCCTCGGCGTCGCCCTGTTCCGCCAGCGGGTTGAGAAACCGCATGGCCTGGGAAAAGTTTTTGGCTTCGAAAGCCGCGAGGCCGCTTGAAAAAGCCGCGTCCTTGTCGCTCATTTCCATGGATTCGTTGTCTGACATATTCAGTCTCGGTTAAGTCAATCTGGATAGTGTATCATGCTACGCAATATGCAGCCGTCTGCGAATATCCTGCATGGGCAGTATCGCCTTCACCCCGCCCCTCCCCTCCCGAATGGGATATAAGCAGCCGTTTCAACGACCTGCGCGAATCAGGTATAATCTGCGCCCAATAGCGAGATGCCCGCATCTCCGAACGTTATCCTGATTGCGGCAATGTGCCGTAATCGCAACAACTATGGGGAAACAAGATGAACCAAGAGTACTATGACGCTGTAACCAAAATGGAAGCCGCTGGTGTAGACCCTGAATACATCCAGGGCTGGCAGGGTGGCTACGTGCTGAACCCTGAGCGCGAAGAGCAGCGCCTGACCGAAGCCTATGAAGCCGGCTACGCAGACGGCAAGGAAAAGACCCTGGACAACTACAGCAACTGGGTTAAATAACACCGCTTCCCTGCATGTTTGAATAAAGGCCGGTCTGTGACCGGCCTTTTTTATTGTCGATCAACAAAGCAGGCTATAACAGGTTTTTCGCCACGCGTTTGAAGGTTTTGAGCGCATCGGGGATTTCGATATCCATCACCTGATCGGTCACCCACTTATTGTCCTTCTCTCCCATCTTGCCGCGCACATATTCACCCACCCGGCGGCGCAGCTGAAAACCGGGCTGGTCGCCATCAAAACTGAAGCTGGCGTATTCCGCCATGCGCTGGTTGAGCAGGTCGATGAATTCGCCGCGAAAATCCTTATCACGCGCCTCGCCCTTGTTCACATCACGGCGGTTGTCGTGCATGGTTTTGGCCAGGTTCAGCGCCAGCGCGGTAATCAACTCGCGGCGTTTCTCCTCATCGTAGTCTTTTTCGGCGGTCATGCGGTCGACTACGTGCACGAAAAACGCCAGCAGTTCGGCGATAACGTCAAGACGCTGGTTGTAGGTGTCGGTCTGAAAACCCTCGTTTTCCATATGCAGTACATTGGCGCCTGCGATGCGCCACAGGTTAAAGCCCAGCGCGCTGCCGATTTCCTCGGCGCTGCGCTCGCGGGTTTTGTCATTCCACTTGCTTTTTACACGAATTTTCACGGCCACCTCGACATAAATCGTTGAAATTCCCAGCAGAAATTGGGGATGTCAGCATCTCACGGGAATAGTATACTGTTTTACTAGGTTATTACATACATACTTGGTTATAGACCCGGGCCATTATCCACCCTGTTGCAGACACCATTCACCACCGCATGACACCTGAAACCCGCCAGTTGTTCGACACCGTGCAGCATAACTGCCATATTTCCGATGCGCGTTATGCCGGCAACTACACCCTGTGTGTCTATCTGCTGAAAATGCGCGAGTTTTACCGCTGGGAAAAAGCGCACAGCTTTGGCGAAGAACTGTCGAGCGACGACATTGGCCAGTGGCTGACCCAACGTGAAGCGCTGTGGGAATCCCTGGAGCAGGAAGACTACGCGCCGATTGCCGTTTCCGATCAGCAGTTCGACCCGTTTGAATCCGACGCCATCAACGCCGAACTGCTGCAACAGGGGCTGGTGTACAGCGGTGGCATCGGGGTTAAATCCAAACCGCATTTTTTCATCGGCGAGCTGGAGCGCGAACAGCACATCAATGGCTACCACATTCTGGTGTCGGCGCGTGAATTCGCCCGCGACCTGACGTCGCCGCCAGCGATGAGTCAGGGCAACACCATTTTCATGCGCCGCGAATCATTCAAACGCATGATCTGGGAGCGCACCGAAGAATGGCGCTGGAACAAACCCGACAACGCCATGGCGCGCGCCATCGCCTGCTACGATTTTGACAGCAATGTCGAGGCTGCGCTCAACGCGATGACCGACAACGAACTGGAAGCCGCGGTGCTGCACGAAATCGGCGAGATTCGCGCCGGTGAAACCCTGCCAGGCTGGCCGGAGATGATGCACGCCATCACCTTCACCCAGGCCGAAATCATGGCGCGCGCCAGCCGCGATCATCTGGCGGATGTTTTATCCACCCTGCCCGCCCTGCTGGAACAGAACAACACCGCTTCCATCCATTTTTATTTCGCCAACCTCACCAGCATGCGCAAGCTGATTTTCCCGATGCTGGAACAGGCCTATCAGCACTGGCTGCAAACCCGCGACACCGGCGCCATTCAGCGCGCAGTTGAGCAAGGTCAACAACACTGGCAAAACCTCACGCGAGAAATGCTTGCACTGGCGGCCAACCCTGATTCAGAATCCCTGAGCAGTGATATTGAAACCCTGGTGAAACAAAACACACTCTGATATGACCGACCACGACGCCCGGCGGCCGCCGCTGAACAGCATTCACGAAGTCAAACGTGATTCGTTTATTTTTGAAAAACACAACGCACTGCCCAAAGATGTGTGCGCTGAAATGATTCGCCGTTTTGAAGCCAACCCGGAACAACAATACCAGGGCCGCATCGGACAACTGGCGCAGGAAGACACCAGCATCAAACGCTCCACCGACCTGGTCACCAGCGGCAAGGAAAACTGGAAAGACATCGACCGCGAACTGTTTCGCTCGCTCAGCCAGGCCATTATCGAATTTCGCGAACGTTTCCCGTTTTTCAAGGGCCCGTTCAAGGACATGGGCTACGCCATCCAGCGCACCGACCCCGGCGAGTTTTACCACTGGCATATCGACGGCGGCAGCCATGAATTCAGCCACCGGCAACTGGTGGCGGTGTGGTATCTCAACGATGTGCCCGGCCCCGGTGGTGAAACCGAGTTTTTATACCAGCAGGTCAAGGTCAAACCCGAAGCCGGCAAACTGATTCTGTTCCCGCCGTTCTGGACACACGAACACCGTGGCGTCACGCTGGAAGCCGGGGTGAAATACATCGCAACCACATGGGTGGTGTTTGCCTGAACAGCGGGAATTATGGATTTGCCACAGAGGTCACAGAGCGCACAGAGATTATCTTTTTCTGGCAGGAGCGACTTCAGTCGCGAATGACGCTGGCCACAAACGCCGAATTTGCTGATATCTCCTGTTCGCGGCTGAAGCCGCTCCTACGACATCATGCCTGTCATCATCAAACCACCCGAAACCGAAAACGAACTGGCGCAAATGTACCGCCTGCGCTGGCGCAGCCTGCGCGCGCCCTGGGGCGAACCGGAAGGCTCGGAAAAAGATGATATCGAAAACGACTGCTTTCATGTTATCGCCGTCGATAACAACAAGGTAATCGCCTGCGGCCGCCTGCAGTTCAACAACGAATCAGAAGCGCAGATACGCTACATGGCGGTGGAGCCGGAGTATGAAGGACAAGGCATTGGCAGACGAATCGTCAGCGCGCTGGAACAACACGCCGCAGAACACAGGCGCAACAATATTGTGCTGGATGCGCGCGAAGGCGCAGTCGGGTTTTATGAAAGGCTGGGTTACAGGATTACTGAAAAAAGCTACTTGCTGTTCGGCAGCATTCAGCACTGGCGCATGCAAAAAACATAATATAGCTTATCTGGTTATAACAAACACCTTATTCAGTTGTAGTACATAAACTGCCACCCCGACCTTGCCCTCTGTGGGACGCGCCGTCTAAAAACAACCTTTACCTTTTCTATCGCACCATCTTCCAATGTATATGTTAAATATATTGTTGAAACAAACGGTATTTCTTTGGGGTTTTTAGTAAATAACAGTATCCACTTCCGCTGAAAAAAACCTGGCGGGATAGAAAACCCTTGAGACAATATATGTGTCTCTGGCAGTACCCCTGGCTTTTGCAGCGTATCGAGATTCTCATTCACAGCATTCACTGCCAAAGCAGTCGCACCAGTTACATACAACGCGCCTCCAAAGTTTTGCGTACTTCTATTCCCACTTGTCGCTGCAGCCAAACCACCTAACACAGTCAACGTTCCTAAAAACGCCCTGGAATTAGCATCTTCAATCGCTTTTTTCTGCTGTACCGCTTTCGCCCAGACCTTCAGATCATTACCAGTAGGAATCATGACCTCTCGATTCAAAATGTCGTCTTCGAAATCAATCGCAACATTTTTAACTCTTATCCAGTCATTGCTTTTATTTTCAAATGTAAATTTTACTACACCAAAATATGTCGAGGAGAGTGCTCTATCCTCTTCAGCACTTATAACTAGACCAGTATTATTTCCAGAAACCTCCTTCGATTGATTTTCCAGTTCTGCAAAATGTTTATAGTGAACCGACGCACAGCCCGACAATATAACTAACAGCATAAAATGAAGAATTTTCATCACATTTTTATGCATACAAACATCTCACTCAACTTTCAAAAATGAAACTACTCGGTTTACGCTACAACGCGATCCTGCTCGTGGCGCATATTCTCCTTATTAATTTTCAACCGATGCGATGAATCCTTATATAGGATAACAGCGCGCCAATGATCAGTAGCACATACAAATTCAAGGAGCCACCATCATCCGCAGCAGGCACCAGCTCACCCTCCGAGTTGACGACATATTTGGCGCCCGATGCCGTGACACACTCACCGTTGGTCACTGTGCAGGTATTACCATCTGCTGTAGGAAGCGATATACCTTCCAGCGCTGCCAGCCCTTCCTGTGTCAGTGACGTCACAGTCAAACCACCCGTTGTAGTCAGCGCGGATGTCGTTAAATCAAGATTGATGTCATTGACAGTCACTACCGGACTGCTGCCGTCATAAACCAGACTGCCGACAGTCAATGTGCCACCCGACGCGATACTGATGCTGCCACTCCCGGTGATAACCGGAGTACTGTTGCCGCTCCCTGTCGTAACGCCACTACCCATGACAATTACATTCCCGCCAGCTGTAACCACGCTGTTCAGTTCCAGTGTAGAAACCGCCAGTGCCGTATTATCATGCAGAAAAACGGTTTGCGCACCGCCGACTGCCGCCAGCGTCATGCTGCCATCAACCGTTATGCTCATACCGGTGTAATCAATATTGCTACCGTCACCTAGAACCAGTGAACCGCCAGGGCCAAACGTAATACTGTCTCCCGCATTCAGCGCAAGCACACCACCAGTTGAGAAGTCTGTCATGGAAGGTTGCGGGTTGGTGTTAATGGTGCCGCCCGCACCGAGGACAAGTGTTCCGCCGTTGCCAAACACCAGCGTCAGCGCATCCACAGCTTCAATAGAGCCGCCATTGGTTAAATCGATATTGAGATCACAAGAGGCATCACACAGATTGCTGGCCCGGGACAGAGGCGCAACAACAAGCAAGAGCACAAAGAGGATAGATAAATGCAGTTTTTTCACAGCCAGCTCCTTTTTTCCGTGGCATTGGCTTGTAGTTTACAGCCAGCTAAATTGCCCGATACAACCGCCGCCTTGCATAGAACACACGATGCCACAACAACAAAACACTTAGCAACAAGATTAACCAATAATCCAGCATGCCGCCATTACTTGCGGGAACCAGTTCACCATTTTCATTCACTACATATTTTGCCCCGCTGTCAGTCACACACTCACCGTTAGTCACAGTGCAGGTGTTGCCATCAGAGGTCAGCAGTGGAAAACCTTCCATTTCAACCAGGCTTTGCTGGCTCAGATTGGCAACAAAGAAGCCACCACTTATTGGCGTCACATCACCTGATAGCGTCAAAGGAAGCGCGCCATCATTCAAGGTGAGGGTACCGCCACCTGTACTAGTCAAGGTTAAGGTTCCAGACAAAGAGCTTGAAAGGTTAGGATCGATAACGAGATTATTTGCGGGATTAGTACAACCAGTCGGGACGGCTAAAGTTGCGCCTGAGCTTATGGTGACGCTGCCCCCGCCTGAACCAGAAGTTGAATTGCAACCGGTTGACTGCTGCCAGTTAGTCGGATCACTCCAGCTATTCATATCACCAGCCCCGGTAAAGTTGACAATACCATTGCTTACTATCAATGCGCCTCCACCGGTAATAGCGCCACTGAACCAGCTGAACCAACCTCCCAGAGACAACGTTGCATCCTGCATAACTCCAATCGACCCGGTATTTTCCAGTGAACCTGCTAACTCGACTGCGCCAGAGGCAGTGATTATGGTTCCAGGATTACTGATACCGTTCACAGCATTGATAAGCATATCCCCGGAGATAGTCAACACACCCATGACTACCGTTGTGGAATTCAGTGTCAACGTCCCGCCGGTTAGCTCCAAATCCTGAATGGTAATCTGCTCCGCGCCACCGACAGCAGTGATGTCAATCTCGCCACTGGTGTCGATGCGCATGCTGGTGTATTCGATATTGCCCGCCGCGCCCAGATCCAGCATGCCTCCTGCCGCAAACGACAAGGACTTGCCAGCGGCAAGCGATACGGTATCTCCTGCTGAATAGCCGGTAGTCGTTGCGCCGTCATTGATGAAACCGGATTCGCCAAAAACAATCGTCAGCGGTTCAACAGCAGTGATTGCGCCACCGTCAGGGAAGCTGATAGTGAGATTACAGCTGGCGTCACACAAGCTGCTGTTCGCCGCACCGTAGGATGTGCCGGCAAACGCGAGGAAAAACAGCAGAGTAAAGAATAGTTTTTTCACAGCCCTGATTCCTTTGTTTCCGTGGCATTGGCTTGCAGTTTACAGCCAGCCCAACTGCCGGGTCAACAACCGCTCATCCCCGGCGCTTTGGGCAAGTTGTTGTATTTGCTGTGGATTCGGGTAATGCTGGTGATGTTCGCGCAGCCAGTGTTGCCAGTGGCTGTAGTCGGTGGCGAGGTCGGCGTCGGTTCCGTTGCAGCCGAGCACATAAAAAATATGATCGGCGATTTTCCACGGGCCTTCGCCCCTGATCTCGCCTTCGAGCAGGTGAATTGATTGTTTCGGGTTTTCCTGCCAGTAGAGGTCGAACATGACCAGGCCATGCGGGTGTTTGCACAGTTCAGCCACTACCTTGCTGTCGCCGGATGGCAGGCGCACGCGCAGGGGCGCGGTGACGGTGAAGATGTCCGCCATCTGTGTCAGCTGAAAATCGGGCCCATCGGTTTGTCCTGTTCCGGCTCCATGATGAGCACGGTTTCGGTCATGTCGCCGTTGGTGGCGATGTGTATGCCCTGTATGCCGGGTTTTTTGTACAGGATGTAGGCCACCATCAACATCAGCAGTTTTTTGTTGTCGGATTCCATGGCGCTGAGAATTTTGTCCGCCGCAATCTGGCAGCGCTGATCCGGCGTCGGCTTTTGCACCCAGTCGCGCGACATTTGCCAGCCCTTGTCCATGTCGGCGTCCAGCTTGTCGAAAAAATCACGCGCCTCGGCAATCATGTTATCGGGTATGCTGAAAGCATCGGTTTCGCCATCGACAGTAATGTTCAACTTCATACAGGGTTCCTGTTAACATTGCATAACCTGCATTTTACCAGACACGCGCCATGTTACTCACACTCCCTTCAGTCCTCAGCAGCGAAGAAATCAGCGTCGCACAGGATTTGCTCGGCAAGGGCCGGTTTGTCGATGGCAAGCTCAGCGCCGGGCAGGAAGCCGTGCGCGTAAAAAACAATACCGAGTTGCAGGCGCAGGATGAATTGATGACGCCGCTGAACAACCTGGTGATGGGCAAGCTGGTGCGCAATCCGGTTTATCAGGCCGCCGCCCTGCCGGCCGGCGTCGCCGCGCCGTTTTATGCGCGCTACACCGAGGGCATGCGCTATGGCAATCATGTGGATGATCCGGTTATGGGGCAGGCCAACCAGCGTTACCGCTCCGATATTTCGATTACCATTTTCCTGAATGCGCCGGAAGACTACGATGGCGGCGAACTGGTGATTGTCAGCAATTTCGGTGAACAAAGCGTGAAGCTGAACGCCGGAGATGCGGTGATGTACCCGTCCTCCAGCACCCATCGCGTCAACGAAGTCACGCGTGGCGAGCGACTGGTGGCGGTTACCTGGTGCCAAAGCATGGTGCGCGATGCGGCGCAGCGTGAGCTGCTGTATAACCTGTCGCTGGCGCGTGATGAGCTGATTGCCCGGGACGCGACGGCGGGCGCCACACAGCGCGTCAGCAATGCCTATACCAATCTGGTGCGCATGTGGGCGGAGTTGTAGCGAGATTCAAGCAATAAAATACAAGCAAAAAAAAGCTGCACATCGTGCAGCTTTTTTGTTTCTGTCAGGGTCTGACTTAACGCTCGGAACCCTTTTCAGCGTGCGCCAGATCAACCACTTCCATCGCCAGATCACGGTACTGCTGACGGTAGCCGTCCAGCATATGACCAGGCTCGGGAGCGAAGTAATCCTTGGGATCTACGCCATTTTTATGTTCATACTCGATAAACTGCTTTTGCATTTCGAGCATTTTCTTAATCTTTTCAGCTTTGTCGCTCATAATCGTCACCTTGTTATTGGTCCGGGCCGAAAAACGGCTTGTTTTCAATACCGGAAGTCTAGCACCGGCGGATAATTTTCAGATATACCCCTAATGGGTAAAATCTTGCGCAAAATCGCGGCCTAGTAGCCGCCCTTGCGTGTGCTCTGCGGGCAGCCGCCAATTTTCAGACCCTGTTTTGACGGCATGTTGGGAAACATTTCGTACATTTCCTTGGAAGTCACCTTGCGGCCCCATTTTTTCTGCATGGCTTTCAGAATCTGGCGCTCATTGGGCTCTTCACCATTGAGGCGCTCTTCACGCACGTAGCGGACAACATCCCAGTGTTCTTCAGTTGGCTCAATACCCTCTTCAGCAAACAGCTCTGCCGCGATTTCCTCAGTCCAGTCGTTCATGTCGACCAGATAACCGTTTTCAGTTCTTTCTACCGACTCAAGCGCCATAATGAATACCTTTGGTTATTTGCGAAAAATACTCAAAAACATCGTGTAAAAATGGAGCGCGAATCTTAAAGCAGAAAAGCCGTGGATTCCAGACACCCCTCCTTTCTGGGATAGGGAAATTGAGCGCATATCTGCCTTTGGCGATAGTGCGGCTCAGGCGCCGGTAAAATGGGATTTGTCTTCCGCCTCGCCCACCGCGCGGATGCCTTTTTGCGGCATGAATATGCCACAGCCCAGATGGCGTCCCGGACCGAGGCCGGTTTCCTGCAACCGGATCGACTCCGGTTTGCCCAGGTCTGCGATCATGACGCTGCGAGTTTCAAGATCGGCGCCCGGTGTAGAAACAATATGAGAAATCCCACACAACATCTTGCGAACATTGATATTTTCACCTTTTAGCTGCTCCGCCACCCAATCGACGAAACGGTTTTCATCCATACCATCGGGAACCACCACGTAGCGCGCAAACAGCGTCGGCAGCGGCTGCAACAACTTGACGGTTTCACCGCCGGTGATTTCAACCGGATAGCCATCGATATCCAGCGTCTGGCCAATCAGCGCCCTGGCGTCATCGACACGGTGACTGGGCAAGCGCAAACTCATGCGGCTGCGCCTGGACAGATGAATCAGTTCGCCATCGGGCGGTCGTTCCCAACCATTGCCGGAACTGGCGCCGTGAATCTGGTGAATCGCCGTCTGCGGTTCATCTTTCAACCAGGGCAGCGCCTGGTACAACGCCTGCTGCAGCGGCCAGGCATGGGTGGTGGGCAGCATCCTGCAGTTCAGCCTGAAGCTGATATCCACCACATCCTCGGGCACTTCGTATTCCTGCTCTTTCGGATCTTCTTCCCACAGCATCTTGTCAGTCCTGTTTCGAGGTAAAGGCTGCTTCCAGCTTGTCTTCCCAGTCGGCAGGGGTGTCTGGAAACGGCGGCTTGACGTCCATGCGGAAAAACAGTTCACCGCCGCGAGCGCGCCGCATGACCTCCTGCCTGAGCTCATCGAAAGTTTCCAGTTCTTTTTCCTGAATCAGAATTTCACTAAGCCATAACATAGACTTATCTCACCTTATTAATGTTGGCTGTCATTATACCGCCGCCACCCGGTCATAATACCGGGCGCGATACATTAACCGTTTTTGCGTGTCAGTATCCGTAAAGCCGGTGCGGTTATGCAGCACGTTGTTGCAAATAATGCCCTCGCCCGCCCGCAGGCGAAGTCGACAGGTAATGCTGTCATCCTGCAAAAAATCGGTTATCGCCGCCGCCGCACTGCGGGTGACTGCATCATCGAACCATTCAATATTGCGCGTACGCGCCGAATAACGCATGTGCAGGCGACCACTTTGCGTATCAACCGAGAACACCGGACCAGGCTGCGCCGGGCGGATTTCCACGCCATTTTCCTGATTGGGCGGTATGGTCATCGCCTCCGGTTGCATCAGCGCCTCGATATAGGCCGGATTTTCATCGCGCAGGCGGATATACATCAGTTCGTGGTCAATCAGCGCGTTTTCCCCGCCCTCCGCCGCCGGTTGCGCGCAGTGCATGATAAGGCCGCGCACCTGACGATCAAGATGGTTGTAATAGCCATCGGTGTGCCAGCTCAAGCGCCGGTTGGTGTAGGGGATGTACTGGTTTCCCTGCTGCGGCCGCACTTCCAGGCTGGTGACGCTGTCCTCGTCGGCGCGCAGGTTGCTGTCCAGCCGGTTCAAACCAACTGCCCGCCCCAGCGCGTGCACGATTTCCTTGTCGCGGTTTTGCGCATCCGCCAGCCGGTATACCGCCATGTTATGCCGGTCAATCAGACTCAGCAGGCGCTCGCGTTCGTCCACTTGCAACTGCATCGGATTTTCGATGTCGACAGCCAACGCGCCGGCGTCGCATTGCAGCTGCTCAAGCTTGCGGCTGCGCCAGTCGGCGTAGGCTGCCAGGTCGGTCAGATCAAACGGGTTGGCTTGCGCCTGCGGCATTGAAGAACTATTCATTTTGACAGATTGCCCTGATTGTCCGCGCAGTACAATATTCCGTATGGCATGAACGTCGAGACAGCCATAACTGGATACCTTATATATAGGGATGCTCATCGCCATTGTTCAAGCCGCAACAAGTTAGCTCATATTGTTGACGCCAGGCGCACATTTGAAACATAACCCAATGTTTTTAATAACGATTTTTATTAACCCGACTGACAATCGAAGAATACACTATCCACAAATGGATAAGCGTTTGCCCCCCCCCTCCCCCATGTGCAGGATTCTCGCGCAGCGCCGCCGGGCCTACACTTGCCGGTCATAACGAATACTAATCCGGGCATGCGGATATTTTCGCCCCGATTGGATATTGAGTATGCGCCGTATTGGGAATACAATCGGCGCCTCGAAACTGATTTACAAGCTTTA
The DNA here is from genome assembly GCA_026995045.1 of Gammaproteobacteria bacterium. GTDB lineage: Bacteria > Pseudomonadota > Gammaproteobacteria > SZUA-229 > SZUA-229 > S139-92. The sequence continues at coordinate 25,508 of JALWPK010000232.1, forward strand.
ACTGGCACAACAAGCAATCCTAACAGGAGAAAGTCCATGGCCAAGAAGATTTATGAAACCCCCATGCTTGACGAGTTGGAAAACGGCCCATGGCCGAGCTTCATCTCTGGTATCAAGAGACTGCGTGACGAACACCCGGATGAGCGCATCCAGGAAGTAACCAGCAGCTTGCTTGGTCAGCTTGAGCATTCATATGAAACGCGCAAAGGCTACTGGAAAGGCGGCACCGTTTCTGTATTTGGCTATGGCGGCGGTATTATTCCTCGTTTTTCTGAAGTCGGTTCTGCTTTCCCGGAATCCAAAGAGTTTCACACCATCCGCGTACAGCCGCCCGCCGGCAACCACTACACCACCGCCATGCTGCGTCAGCTGGGCGACAGCTGGGAAAAATGGGGTTCAGGCCTGCAGACTTTCCACGGCCAGACCGGCAACATCATGTTCATCGGCACCACCACTGAAGGCACCCAGCACTTCTTTGATGACATCAACTCTTACGGTTGGGATCTCGGCGGCGCCGGCCCGTGCGTACGCACAGCCATGTCCTGCATTGGCGCTGCGCGCTGTGAAATGTCCTGCGCCAACGAGCACGCCATTCACCGTCATCTGGTAAACAACTTTACTGACGACGTGCATCGCCCGGCCCTGCCTTACAAGTTCAAGTTCAAGGTTTCCGGCTGCCCGAACGACTGCCAGAACGCCATCGAGCGCGCTGACTTTGCAGTAATCGGCACCTGGCGCGACGACATGAAAGTCGACCAGGAAGAAGTCAAGGCGTTTGTCGCCGCCAAAGGCCGTCAATATGTGCTGGACAACGTCACCACACGTTGCCCGACCAACGCCATCACCCTGAATGACGATGACACCATCACCATCAACAATCACGAATGTGTTCGTTGCATGCACTGCCTGAACGTTATGCCGAAAGCGCTGCACCCGGGTGATGACAAAGGCGTCACCATTCTGGTCGGTGGCAAACGCACACTGAAGATTGGCGACCTGATGGGCACCGTGGTCGTGCCGTTCATGAAGCTCGAAACCGAAGAAGATTACGAGCGTATCGTTGAAATGGCTGAAGAAATCATCGATTTCTGGGCTGAAAACGGTCTGGAACACGAGCGTTGCGGTGAAATGATTGAGCGCATCGGTCTGGTTAACTTCCTCGAAGGTGTTGACTTCGACCTGGATCTGGATCCGAATATGGTCGCTCACCCGCGTCAGTCTTCATACATTCGTATGGACGGCTGGGATGAAGAAGCTGAGAAATGGTTCCAGCGCAAGGCCGAACAAGCAGCCGCGTAAAACCGTTACCCAACTTTCGATCTAAATGTGAAGGGGGCTTGTCAAAAGCCCCCTTCCAACAACTTACACAAAATTATTGAGGAATAACCATGAGTGATAAACCTCGTTCACCCATTGAATCCGGTTGCCCCGATGCATTCCAGTACATGCACCCGACCATGCGCAGAAACTTTGGCCAGTGGAAATACCACGAGCATCCCAAGCCTGGCGTTCTGCGCCATGTAGCCTACAGCGGCGAAGAAATCTGGACCGTCCGTTGCGGCACGCAGCGTATTCTGGACATTTTCACCCTGCGCAAACTGTGTGACATCGGTGATGAATACGGCGACGGTTACATCCACTTCACTATTCGCAGCAACGTTGAATACATTGTCGACGACGCCGCCAAGGTAGATCCGCTGATCAAGGCAATCGAGGAAGCCGGCTTTATCGTTGGCGGCACCAAGAATTCCGTCACCATGATTTCCCACACCCAGGGCTGGCTGCACTGCGACATCCCTGGCACTGACGCATCCGGCGTTGTGAAATCCATGATGGACGAGCTGATCGACGAGTTCCGCGAAAACAACATGCCGAACCGCGTGCATATCACCACTTCTTGCTGCCAGATTAACTGTGGCGGCCAGGGCGATATCGCGATTAACGTACAGCACACCAAGCCGCCCAAGATTAACCACGACCTGGTGTCCAATGTTTGCGAACGTCCTTCTGTTGTAGCGCGCTGCCCGGTTGCGGCTATTCGCCCCGCCATGGTTAACGGCAAGCCTTCACTGGAAGTGGACGAGAAAAAATGCATTTGCTGCGGCGCATGCTTCCCGCCCTGCCCGCCGATGCAGATTAACGATGCAGAGCACACCAAACTGGCGATCTGGGTGGGTGGTAATCACTCCAATGCGCGCAGCAAGCCGACTTTCCAGAAACTGGTTGCAGCCGGCATTCCGAACAACCCGCCGCGCTGGCCGGAAGCGAATGCTATCGTGAAAAGCATTCTGAAAGCCTACAAGGAAGATGCAAAAGACTGGGAGCGCATCAATGACTGGATCGAGCGTATCGGTTGGCCCCGTTTCTTTGAAAAGACCGGCCTGCCTTTCACCAAGTATCACATCGATACCTGGCGCGGCGCTCGCAACAGCCTGAATGCTTCTACTCACATCCGTTTCTAATCAAGGGAGCGCATAGTGAAACTGGGCATTCAAATAAACGAAGGGCCATACCAGCACCAGGCATCGGATACCGCGTATCAGTTCGCCAAGGCTGCGCTGGCCAAGGGCCACGAAATCTTTCGTGTCTTTTTCTACCATGACGGCGTGAATAACGCGACGCGTCTTGCGATTCCACCGCAGGACGACCGCAATATTCAGCAACAATGGGCTGACCTTGCCAAAGAGCACAATCTTGATCTGGTAGTCTGCATCGCTGCTGCGCAGCGTCGTGGCCTGCTGGATGAAGACGAAGCCAAACGTCAGGGCAAAGACGCCAACAACATCGCAGAAGGTTTTCGCATTTCAGGGCTCGGTCAGTTGATCGAGGCCGGTATCGAATGCGACCGTCTGATCGTATTCGGCGCATAGGAGAAGACAGATGGCCAAGAAATTTATGTACCTCAACCGTAAAGCGCCTTATGGCAGCATTTACGCGCTTGAATCTCTGGAAGTTGTGCTTATCGGCGCAGCTTTCGAGCAGGATGTAAGCCTTGCCTTCATTGGTGATGGCGTTTATCAGCTCACCAAGGGTCAGAACACGGATGGCGTCGGCATGAAAAACTTTTCACCGACCTACGCTGCTCTCGGCGATTATGACATCAACAAGATTTATGTTGAAAAGGAATCCCTGGAAGAACGCGGTCTGACTCTGGACGATCTCCAGCATCTCGTCTGGGAAGATGAAGATGATGACTGGGCCGAGAAAGATTCGATTCGTCTGGTCAGCCGCTCGGAGCTGGCTGATATCCTTGACGAACAAGACGTCACACTGAGCTTCTAGGAGAACGCAATGGCTACATTACATACTGTAAACAAATCTCCTTTTGAGTCAGCTACTTTTGAGACTTGTCTCGGTCTGGCTAAAAGCGGTTCCACAATTTTGCTGATTGAAGACGGTATCTACGCCGCCACCCAGGGCACACAGCCTGCCGAGGCGATCAGCAAAGCTGAGGGTATCAATTTCGCTGTGTTAGGCCCGGATGCACAGGCTCGCGGCGTTGATTCAAAACTGGCCGACGGAATCAAGGTAGTTGATTACGACGGTTTCGTTGATCTGGTTGCCGAGCACGACAAAGTTCAGGCTTGGTTGTAATTCATTTTTAATTCGTTCTCAACGAGGAGCGCACAATGCCTATCGAAGTAAATGGTAAAACTCTGGAAACAGATGAAGAAGGTTACCTGGCTAACCTGAATGACTGGGAGCCTGAAGTGGCTAATGTAATGGCTGCAATCGATGATTGCACCCTGACAGACGAGCACTGGGATATTATCAACTTCCTGCGTGAATATTACGAAGAGTATCAGATTGCTCCCGCCGTTCGCGTACTGACCAAAGCGGTTGGTAAAAAACTGGGCAAGGAAAAAGGCAACAGCAAATACCTGTACGAGCTGTTCCCCTATGGCCCGGGCAAACAGGCTTGTAAATATGCAGGTCTGCCTAAACCAACTGGTTGTGTATAACATCAGACTTGTCTGATAAGCAAAGCATGACCCGGAGGGGGTCTGAGACAGACCCCCTCTCTCTTTAAATTGATACTAAACCTGGTAACGCTGGCGAGAAGCTAAACAATGACTGCTTTAAGCATTATTTACGTCTTACTATTTTATGTGGCGATGATTACACTGGTTGCCGGTGTAACCAACAAGATCATGCAGTATGCTCGCGTACCTGCACCACTGAAAGTGCCCGTTACCCCGGCGCCGCTGACCAAAACCGGCGTTGTCTACCGATTTTTTACCGAGGTTGTTTTTTTCAACAGCCTTTTCCGCTCAACCAAGTGGACCTGGGTTTTTGGCTGGATTTTCCATCTTGCGTTACTGCTGGCCTTCTTCCGTCACTTGCGCTACGTTATCAGCCCAAATTCCTTCCTGTGGCCGATAGTCAATCTCGAGCCTGTGCAGGCATTTGGTAAATACGCCGGTTTTGCCATGGTTTTTGGCCTGATCGGTCTGTTTGGTCGCCGTATTTTTGTCGACCGCGTGCGTTACATTTCATCGCCGTCTGATTATCTGATGCTGATTCTGCTTGCCGCCATTGCTATTACCGGCCTGTCGATGAGCTTTGTTGCTCACACTGACATCGTGCAGTTGAAAGCTTTCACCATGGGGCTGCTCCTGTTCGACTGGCAGAATCTTCCCGATGACATTATTTTGCTGACGCACCTGACGCTGGTGCTGTTTCTGATGATGATTTTTCCCATCAGCAAACTGCTGCATGCGCCGGGTCTTTTCTTTGCTCCAACTCGTTACCAGATCGACAATCCGCGCGAAAAACGGCATTTGTCGCCTTGGGGCGCCGAGCTGGAAGCCAAAGATGGCCGCAATTCATAACAACTAACCGGAACTGTGCGACAAGGTAAATAACACCATGGCAAAGGCTGATTTCGATATACCCGAAACTCACGAATTCCCCGTCATTCCGACGATTGTGGAAGGCGCTATGGCGCACAGCTCCCCGTTTCTGGCGAAGGAAGAGTTCCAGCAACAACTGGGCTTCCCCGGCGACGGCGAACTGATTGACAACTGGGAACAAGCGTTCAAGGACAAACTGGGCGAGATGCTCGGCAAGTACCAGTCACTGCAGGTGTTCATGGACATCTGCGTGAAATGCGGCGCCTGCACCGACAAATGTCATTACTTCCTCGGCACCGCCGACCCAAAGAACATGCCGGTTGGCCGCCAGGATCTGCTGCGCAAGGTTTATCGCCGCTACTTTACCTTTGCCGGCAAATACTTCCCCAAACTGGTTGGCGCGGTTGATCTGACCGAGGAAGTGGTCGATGAAATGTACTCCTACTATCATCAATGTTCCGAATGCCGCCGCTGCTCAGTGTTCTGCCCTTACGGCATTGACACTGCGGAAATCACCATGGCCGCCCGCGACATACTCGCGCACATTGGCAAAGGCCAGAAATACTCCAACGAAATTATTGGCAAGGTCTTCAAGATTGGCAACAACCTCGGCCTGCCCGAGCCCGCGCTGGCTGACACGCTGGAAGGCATCGAGGAAGATGTTGAAGACGATACCGGCGTCAAGGTGCGCTACCCGCTGGATGAAAAAGGCGCAGAAATCCTGCTGGTAACGCCATCCGCTGACTTTTTCGCCGAGCCACATGTTGACGGCCTGATTGGCTATGGCAAGGTGTTCCACGAAGCCGGCGTCACCTGGACATTAAGCTCGAAAGCTTCTGAAGCCGCCAACTTTGGCCTGTTTATCGGCAACTACGAAAACATGCGCAACATTGCCCTGCGTATTCGGGAAGCGGCAAAGGAACTCGGCGTCAAACGCATCATCTTCGGCGAATGTGGACACGCATGGCGCGTCGCCTACAGCTTCCTGAATACGCTGGCCGGTCCCTGGGACTTCCTCGACCCGAACTACCCTGTGCCACAACACATACTCGAATTTACCTCAGACTGCCTGGATCGCGGCATTCTCAACATCGACAAATCGGAAAATGACTGGATGACGCTGACTTTCCACGATTCATGCAACGTGGCGCGCGCATCACGCATGGGCAACGAACCAGGCGGGCAGTTCACTATCCCGCGCAAGGTTATCAAGGCGGTTTGCAACAACTATTACGACATGGCCGAAGACACCATTTATGACAGCACATTCTGCTGCGGCGGCGGCGGCGGCCTGTTGACGGATGACTTGATGGAATTGCGCGTCAAGGGCGCACTGCCTCGCATGGAGGCGCTCAAGAACGTCATTGCCGAAAAAGGCGTTACCCACATGGCCGCGATTTGCGCCATCTGCAAATCACAGTTTACCAAGGTGCTGCCTTACTACGGCATGACCATGGATCAGATTGTCAGCGTTCACCAACTGGTGAGCAATGCAATCATACTCGAAGGCCAGGGACAGGAGCCTGAGGAAGAAGGCGAAGACGAAGCCGCCTGATAATACCGAATTTAACAAATACTTTTTTTAACACCACCGGCAACGGTTGAAGCAACAGGAGAACTGGCATGGCAACCTCTAAAGAAGACATGCAAAACGACAAGTTAACCTTCAGAAGATTTCGAGACGGTGATACCGACTGGGGCTCATTCACCAACAAAATCTTCAAGCAGGATACTTCGCACAAGTGCCCGACTTACGTTCACCGTACGCCTCCCTGTCAGGGCAGTTGCCCTTCAGGTGAAGACATCCGTGGCTGGCTGGATATCGTACGCGGTATCGAAACCCCGCCGGAAGGCGTCAGCATGAGCGAATACGCATTCCGCCGCTCCACCGACGCCAACCCGTTCCCTTCCATGATGGGTCGCGTGTGCCCGGCGCCTTGTCAGGACGGCTGTAACCGCAACAATGTTGAAGACTTTGTCGGCATTAACGCGGTTGAGCAGTACATCGGCGACACCGCTTTCGCCAACGGCTATAAATTTGACAACAGCGCGCCGCTGAGCGGCAAAAAGGTTGCCATCGTCGGTGGCGGCCCAGCCGGTCTGGCGGCCGCCTACCAGTTGCGTCGCAAAGGCCACGCCAGCACCATTTTTGATGACCACTCCGAACTGGGCGGCATGTTCAAGTACGGCATTCCCGGTTATCGCACCCCGCGTGACTTCCTGAACCACGAAATTCAGCGCATCCTCGACATGGGCGGCATCGACGTCAAACTCAACACCCGCGTCGGCAAGGACGTCAGCGTTGAAGAACTGGAAAAAGAATACGACGCCATTCTATGGGCCATCGGTTGTAAATCCGGTCGCGGCCTGCCGGTTGAAGGCGCTGACGCCCCCAACTGTGTATCCGGTGTCGCCTTCCTGGAAGCCTTCAACAAGGGCGACCTGCAAGTGACCGCTGACAAGGTTGTCTGTGTAGGCGGCGGCGATACCTCTATCGACGTGGTTTCTGTTGCGCGTCGTCTGGGTAAGCTCAAGACCATGGACGATGAAGTCCGTCCCGAGCAGGTTATCGGCGGCTATGTGGCTCACGATTCCGCGCTGGCTGCACAGCGTGAAGGCGCCCAGGTCACCCTGACTTCACTGTTCGAACGCGACCAGATGACTGCCGCCGAGCATGAAGTGGAAGACGCCACCATCGAAGGCGTTGACATTCACACTGGCGTCATGCCTCTCAAGGTCATCCTTGATGACAATGGCCGCGCTGTCGCCCTGCGCATGGCGAAATGCACCGTCACTGACGGCCGCCCCGAGCCGATTGAAGGCACCGAGTACGATATCGAAGCCGACCTCATCGTATCAGCAATCGGTCAGACCGGCGACCTGGAAGGTCTGGAAGAATTCGATAACGGTCGCGGCCTGATTGACGCCGACAATTTCTACCGCGTGCCGGGCAAGGAGGGTCACTTTGTGGCTGGCGACATCGTGCGCCCTCACCTGCTGACCACGGCTATCGGCCAGGCGTCCATTGTTACTGACACCATTCACGCCTACTTCGGTGAAGCTGAGCTGAAGAAACGTCCCAAGGTTGACGTACACCACTTCAAACTGACTGAAAAACTGGAAGAAGCCGGCCTGCATGTTGATGAATACGACGGTTCCAAGCTGCACGAGGACGAACAGCGCGGCACCTACCAGCAGACCTATGCGATTCACAACTACGAAGACCGTTCTGCGCAGGAAATCATTTCCGCAGACAAACTGTTCCTCGGTCATTTTGAATACACGCCTCGCATCGAGCGTGAGATTGTTGTTCCCAGCGCGGATGAAGTACTGGGTCACTTTGCCGAGCGTCAGATTGGCTACACCGAAGAACAGGCGATTCAGGAAGCCAATCGCTGCATGAGCTGCGGCATGTGCTTCGAATGTGACAACTGCGTTATTTTCTGTCCGCAAGACGCCATCTTCCGCGTGCGCAAGGATCAGCACACCGTTGGCCGCTATGTCGACACCGACTACAGCAGGTGCATCGGCTGCCACATCTGCTCCGATGTATGCCCGACCGGTTACATTGACATGGCGCTGGGTGAATAACTGCGGTCACAATACAAGAAACAAGGTTAAAAACATGACAAAGCGTTTACTGCGACTTGCTGTAATCCTTGCCGGCTGGGTAATGATGACCTTGCCAGCTCAGGGCATGGCTGAAACACCCTTTCCGGTGATTCATGAACCTGAGGGCGAGGGCGTCAAATGTGACATCCAGCCTGAATCGGAAGCTCGCAGGAATCATATGAAATACATCCTGCACAAGCGCGATGACACCATGCACAAGGGCATCCGCACCGCCAAGTACGGCCTGGCAAGATGTATCGATTGTCATAACAAGCCTGACGAAAGCGGCCACGTCGCCAGTCATGATGAAGACGAGCACTTCTGCAATGCCTGCCATCAGTATGCCGCCGTCACCATCGACTGCTTTGAGTGTCATGCTGACAAGCCGCAGAAGTATATTAAACGCAACAAGCAAACCGCATTACAGCAGCAACTGAAACAAACCCTGCTGAACACTGCGGATGCTGGCAAGGTGGGTGATTCGAAATGAGCGAAAAAGTTTGCGACATCGCCGCCGAGGCGCAGTCTGTTGACCAGTCCCGGCGCGAGTTTCTGGGTAAAAGCCTCGCTGTTGCCGGCACGGTAACTATTGCGCCTGGCGTATTACTGCACCAGACAGCACACGCCAAACCTGATGAACAGCCGGTGACTGACGCCAGCCGCTGGGGTATTTTGATCGACACCAACAAGTGCGCAAAAGGCTGCACAGCCTGCGTCGACGCATGCAACGAGGAACACGCCCTCACCGGCAGCATGCCAAAATCAGCCGACACACAGCGCACCCAGTACATCCGCAAGGTTACGCTGCGTGAGAAAAGCACCGGCTACGAGCACTCGCTGCCGCTGATGTGTCAGCATTGCGAACATCCTCCCTGCGTCGACGTATGCCCGACAGGCGCTTCATTCAAGCGAGATGACGGCATTGTACTGGTCGACAAGCACATTTGTATTGGTTGCCGTTACTGCATGATGGCCTGCCCGTACAAGGCGCGTTCTTTCGTTCATGAAGAGCTGCACAACCAGACCCTTTCCGCACCGCGTGGCAAAGGCACGGTCGAATCCTGCACCATGTGTGTGCATCGCGTCGACAAGGGTGACGCCCCCGCGTGTGTAGAAGCCTGCAACCAGGCTGAAAACAATGCCATGATTTTTGGCGATCTCAAGGATCCGGGAAGCGACATCTCAAAAGCGCTGAAAGCGCGCGGCGGCAAACAGTTGCGCGCCGACTTGCAGCTGAATACCGGCATTCGTTATCAAGGCATCTAACTGAAACAGGTTTCGAGAACGACTCATAATGAAAAAAATCGAATACACAAGAGTTGAAGGTAAAAGCGCAGGCTATTTCGCCCTGCTGGGCGGCCTTGGCCTGATTATGCTGATTGGACTGCTTGCCGTCTGGCATATGGAGCACGAAGGCCACTATGTCACCGGCATGACCAACCAGATTGTCTGGGGCATGCCGCATGTGTTTGCTGTTTTTCTCATTGTTGCCGCTTCCGGCGCGCTCAATGTCGCCTCGATTGCATCCGTGTTCCGCAAGAAAATGTATGACCCGCTGGCGCGATTGTCCGCCCTGCTCGCCGTCGCCCTGCTGGCCGGGGGACTGGTGGTGCTGCTGCTTGACCTGGGCCGCCCGGATCGTCTCATCGTGGCCATGACCTACTACAACTTCAAGTCCATCTTTGCCTGGAACATTATCCTGTACACCGGCTTCTTCGCCTTTGTCGGCGCATACCTGTGGACGATGATGGATCGCAATGTCTACACGTTCAAACCCTACGCCGGTTTTGCCGCATTCATCTGGCGTCTGATTCTGACCACCGGCACCGGATCAATCTTTGGTTTCCTGGTGGCGCGCTCCGCCTACGACGCCGCGCTGCTGGCGCCGATGTTCATCATCATGTCGTTTGCCTACGGTCTGGCCATCTACATTCTGGTGCTGATGGCGGCGTACAAGTGGACCGGCCGCGAACTGGGCGACATGGTGCTCAACCGCCTGCGCAACCTGCTCGGCGTCTTTGTCGGCGCCGTGCTGTACTTTGTCGTGGTCTACCATCTGACCAACCTGTACATTACCGAACACCACGGCCTGGAAAAATTCCTGCTGCTGGAAGGCGATACCTACACCAACGTCTTCTGGATCGGGCAGATTCTGATTGGCATCATCCTGCCATTGATTCTGATATTCGCGCCGGGCGTGCGCAACAACCGCACCACCCTGGGCCTGGTCTCGCTGATGGTCATTTTCGGCGGCCTCAGCCAGATGTACGTCACCATCATTGGTGGTCAGGCTTACCCGCTGGAAATCTTCCCCGGCTACGAAGTCAGCAGCTCGTTCTTCGATGGCGTGGTTGCCGAATACACCCCGTCCATCTATGAAATTGCCTTAGGTGTCGGCGGCGTGGCGTTGTCACTGTTTGCTGTCGTCTTCGGCATCAAGGTGCTGGGCTTCCTGCCCGCATCCCTTGCCGACAAAGACGTTGACCCGCACGCCTGAATATATTGAATAATGAATAGTGAATAATGAGCGTCAAAAGCAGCTGATTTCAGCCGACAGCCGAACTGTCATAACCAACGCTCCACCATTATTCATTATTCATCTTTCACTATTCACTTGATGAGCAACGCTCATCATGCGCCTCTACATTTCCGCCGCCCACAAATCGTCAGGCAAAACCACGGTCTCGATTGGCCTGTGCGCGGCATATACCTCCGCCGGTAAAACCGTTCAGGCATTCAAAAAAGGCCCCGACTATATCGACCCCCACTGGCTGGGTCGCGCAACCGGCCACAACTGTTACAACCTCGATTTTTACACCATGGAGCGTGACGAGATTGTGCGCTGTGTCGCGCAGCACTCGCAAAACGCCGACCTCACTCTGATAGAAGGCAACAAGGGACTTTACGATGGCCTCGATCTGGACGGCAGCAACAGTAACGCCGCGCTGGCTTCGCTGACCAATACGCCGGTTGTGCTGGTGCTGGATGCGCGTGGCATGACGCGCGGTATCGCCCCGCTGATTCTGGGTTACCAGGCATTCGACCCCTCCATCAACATTGCCGGGGTGATTCTCAACCAGCTCGGCGGCTCACGTCATGAAGCCAAATTGCGCAATGTCATCGAGCACTATACCGATGTCAAGGTGGTCGGCGCCATTCACCACAACCCGCAGTTTGATATCGATGAGCGCCACCTCGGGCTGGTGCCCAGCCATGAAGACCCATACGCCGACAATAAAATTGCCCTGCTCGCCGACAGCGTTCGTCAACAGGTTGATCTGGATGCGCTGTATGCCCTTGGCGGCCAAGCGGGTCAACTACCCGACACACCACCGGCTGCGGTAACGGATGACACACACACCACGCCGGTTGCTGATATCAGGCTTGGCGTGGTCAAAAGCAGCGCGTTTGGTTTCTATTACCCGGACGATCTCGATGCCTTTGTTCGGCATGGCGCTGAACTGGTGGACATCAACGTTGAAACCGAGGCCGCGCTTCCCGCCATTGACGGTCTGTTTATCGGCGGCGGCTTTCCTGAAACCCATCTGCAAACCCTGCAGGCCAACGCCTCAATGCGAAACAGCATCAAACAGGCGATCGACAATGGCCTGCCGGTATACGCAGAATGTGGCGGGCTGATGTATCTGGCAAAGGCGATCGAATGGCGCGATCAGCGCGGCGAAATGGTCGGCGCAATTGACGCTGATGTGGTGATGGAGCCCCGCCCGCAGGGGCGTGGTTATGTGCAACTGGAAACCAGCGACTCCCACCCCTGGCAGCAGGCCAACCGCGCCATCAGCGCGCATGAATTTCATTATTCCCGATTCAAACAGGCGCCTGAAAATGCTAAGTTTGCCTTCCGCGTCAAACGCGGCGCCGGCATTGATGGCGAGCACGATGGCTACCTGTACAAAAACCTGCTAGCCTGCTACGCGCACCAGCGCAATACGCAAGCCAACCCCTGGGTCAGCCGGTTCGTCAATTTCATTCGACAACACAAACAGAAGCAAGAACGCCATGATTAAAGTGACTCCTGCAGCAGCGGAACAAATCAAGCTGTCCGCGCAACAGAACAAAACCGAAGGCATGCCGCTGCGCATTGCCGCCACGCGCAATGCCGATAACACCATACACTATGGCATGGGCTTTGATGAGGCCAAGGAAGAAGACACCAGCATCGCCGCCGCTGATGGCATCGAGATTATTGTCTCCCCCATCAGCGCCGACCTGCTCAAGGGAACCACGCTGGATTATGTGGAACTGGAGCCGGGTAACTTCCAGTTTATTTTCATGAA
>JALWPK010000233.1 GCA_026995045.1 Gammaproteobacteria bacterium
GACACCCGCACCTATGCCGTGCAAACCGCGCCGCTGACCCGGGTGGCGTTTTCGGTTGGCGACAGCATCAGCACCCATGATGGCGTTACCATCAAGATTACCGAAGTGCAGGAACACGATGGCCTGCTCACCTACATCGGCATCGACCCGGCAGGCCGGCAACACACCATCGAAGAAAGCCAGCTCGACAACAGCATGCAGCTCAACCGGCCATCCGAGCGCTTGTTCAACGGCCAGATTGACGCCGACAAATGGTTCAGCCTGCGCGTCCTCACCCAGCAACAACTCAACCGGCTGGCGCACTCTGATTTGTACGGCCTCACCGGGGTGCGCACCAGCCTGATTCCGCACCAGCTTTATATCGCCCACGAAGTCGCCAACCGTTATGCACCGCGCGTGTTGCTGGCGGACGAAGTCGGCCTGGGCAAAACCATCGAAGCAGGATTGATTCTGCATCACCAGTTACAAACCGAGCGCGCACACCGTGTATTAATCGTCGTGCCGGAAACCCTGGTGCACCAGTGGCTGATGGAAATGCTGCGCCGTTTTAACCTGCATTTCAAAATATTTGATGACGCGCGTTTTGCCGGCATGGAGCCGGTTGATGGCGAAGAAGCAAGCGATGACAACCCGTTCCTGAGCGAACAACTGGTGCTGTGCAGTCTGGATTTTCTGACCAGCGACGCCGCAAGATTTGAACAGTGCAAACAGGCCGGCTGGGATTTGTTGGTAGTGGATGAAGCCCACCATTTGCAGTGGACGCCGCAAGCCCCGAGTAAAGAATACCAACTGATTGAACAGCTCGCCGCGCACACCCCCGGCGTGCTGTTATTGACGGCCACGCCGGAGCAACTCGGCAAGCAAAGCCACTTCGCCCGCCTGCGCCTGCTCGATCCGGATCGTTTTCCTGACTTTGACCGCTTTGTCGAGGAAGAACAATCCTACCAGCCGGTGGCGCAGGTGGTGGAAGATTTGCTCAACGCCAAACCACTCAATGACGCCGACATCAAACTGATTGAATCCACTCTCGGCGAAGGCGATAACCAGCCGCTGTTGCAGGCTGTGCAGCAAAGTGCTGATGGCGACGCCGCCGAACAGGCGCGCATCGAACTGGTGGAGCATCTGCTCGACCGTCACGGCACCGGCCGCGTGTTGTTTCGCAATACCCGCGCCGCGGTCAAGGGGTTTCCACAGCGCGAGGCGCATCCCTGCCCGCTACCCATGCCTGACGCCTATCAACACCTGTTCCGCCTGGCCAAAGATGTCGACCCGGCGCTGCTGCTCGCGCCCGAATGCCTGCACGAGGCGATGGCGGGCGAACTCGACAGCGATGCGCGCTGGAGCACCTTCGACCCGCGCATAAACTGGCTGGGTGAAAAACTCGCCGAACTGCATCCACACAAGGTGCTGGTGATTACCGCCAGCGCGGAAACCGCGCTTGATGTGGCCTGGCATCTGAAAAACAAAAGCGGCATTCACGCCGCTGTGTTTCACGAAGGTCTGAGCATCGTCGAGCGCGACAAGGCCGCCGCCTTTTTTGCTGACCGGGAAACCGGCGCGCAGGTGCTGGTGTGTTCCGAAATCGGCAGCGAAGGCCGCAACTTCCAGTTTGCGCATCATCTGGTGCTGTTCGACCTGCCATTGAACCCCGATTTGCTGGAGCAACGCATTGGCCGTCTCGACCGCATCGGCCAGACCGAAACCATACGCATTCATGTGCCGTATCTGCAGCACAGCGCACAACAGGTGATGTTCGACTGGTACCACCAGGCGCTGGACGCGTTCGAACACACCTGCCCGGCCGGGCATGCGGTTTACACGCAGGTGCAAGATGAACTGCATGCAGCGCTGGCCGGCGCATCGGACAATACCAATGGCAACGATGAACTGATAGCGCGCAGCAAACAGCTTTACACCGGGATGACGGAAGCGCTGCACAAGGGACGCGACCGCCTGCTGGAATACAACTCCTGCCGTCAGCATATTGCGCAACAACTGAAACAGCGCGCCATCGAGCAGGATGAAAATTCGATTATCGCCGATTACATGGACAGGGTATTCGACTGCTTCGGCGTCGACACCGAACTGCACAGCGAAAACTGTTTCATCATTCGCCCCACCGAGCACATGCAAAGCCGCTTTCCCGGCCTGCCCGATGACGGCATGACCATCACCTACCACCGCGACACCGCGCTCACGTTTGAAGACGCACGCTTTCTCACCTGGGAACACCCCCTGGTGCGCGACGCCATGGACATGGTGATGATGAGCGAGCACGGCAACACCGCAGTCACCGCCATCAAATCCAAAGCTGTCGCCGCCGGCACGGTATTGCTGGAATGTATTTTTGTGCTCGAAGCGCCGCCGATTGAAAAACTGCAAAGCTGGCGCTACCTGCCGCCGACCATGATTCGCGTGGTGCTGGATGAACGCGGCCAGGACTATGCAACGCGCCTGCCGCATGAAAACATCAACCAGGCCAGCATTCACGTCGACAACAAAACCGCGGTGCAGGTGGTCAAGGCCAAACAAAAAATCATGAAGGCCATGCACAAACGCGCCGAACAACTGGCGCAGCAACAGGTGACGCCCATCCTGCAGGATGCGCACCAGCGCTCACACGCCATTTTGCAACGCGAAATCAACCGCCTGCGCGCGCTGCGCAAAATCAATCCCAATGTGCGTGATGAGGAAATCGCCTTTTTCGAACAGCAGCTACAGGCGCTGGACAAGGTGATTGACACGGCCAGCCTGCGGCTGGATGCAATTCGCGCCATTGTGGTGACCTGAGCCCTGAATCTGCGCCCCGCCGCTGCTATGGCGCGCCAACAGGCTACACAGAATCCCGCTCAGCATCTGTCAAAAAACCAACAGCCATGACCGTTTGCGTCTGCTGCACATCCGCTGGTCTGGCTGATAAAGGTGTATGCGACAGATTTCACATACTATTTCATTAATTTTCAGCAACATAGCCAGTATTGTGCTTTAATTTGTCAATACAGTTTTACAATCAACCGGATAACCGTCCCGAACCCGTTGTACTGATGAATGCTTCGCTAAAACGCTGCCTGTCTTCCACGCTGCTGGCTACATCGCTTGCCATGTCGTCAGCATTTGCTGCGAATACCGTCTGCGACAGCAATAACGGCGCGGGTTATCCGATTACCGATGGCGGCATTACCAATCTGTCGATTCCGTTCAATTTCGGCGACATCGCTAAACTCTACGATGTCAATGTCTCCACCGACATCACGCACACCTGGGTGGGCGACCTGACCGTCAGCGTAACCAGCCCGGAATCCGGCACATCGGTATTGCTGTTCGAGCGCCCCGGCACCACGGCGGGCGATACCGCGCCGGTCGATTCCGGCCCATACGGTTGCTTTGGCAATGACATCAATGTCACCTTTGATGATGAATCGCCCAACCCGCCGATTGAAAACAGCGCCTGTAACAATAATGTGCCGGTTTTCAGCGGCTCCGCCAAACCACACAATCCGGCACCCAACAACCTGTCCGCCTGGGACGGTGAAAACCCGAACGGCGCATGGGGCTTCCGCCTGTCCGATTCCGCCAATCTGGACACCGGCACGCTGAATCAGGTTTGCCTCACCGTCTCCTACGCGGCGGTCACCTTCGACAAGTGGGTCAGCAGCAACGCCGCCTGCAGCGACACCATCGATTCCATCGCCGTCGCGCCTGGCGCCGATGTGTATTATTGCTACACCGTCCTCAATCCCAGCACCGAAACCTTTACCATCAACCCCGGTGGCTGGACAGACGACCAGGGTCACAACCTGTCGGCGCTGGAACGCACCTATGTGCAAAACGATTCCTTCACCTATGTCGAAGGCCCCATCGTTGCCGGCAGCGCGGCCTTGCCGGTTGGCACAACAGTTAATAACGCCACCGTTACCGGTACATTCGCCACCCCCAATTTCACTGGCGCACTGACCACACCGGAAACGGCAACTGTGATTGTCGCCGACCCCGTTTTTGATGCATCAACCAATACCTTTGTTGACCTCAATGGCGGCTCGGCCAACCCCGGCGATGTCATCGAATACACCATCACTATCAACGAAACCGCTGGAATCTACACGCCCAATGTGCAGGTCACCGAACTGGTCGACGCCAACCTGACCAATGTCACCATTACCACGCTGCCACCCGGCGCGACGGACAACACCATTGGCAACAATCTGGACATCAGCGGCATCACCGTGCCGGCCAATGGCAGCGTCACCATCGTGTTGCAGGCAACCATTGTCGCTGGCGCCCTGCCTGGAACAAATATTAATAACACCGCCACCATCAACCACGTGGCATCAGGCGTCAGTTTTGACGCCATTGCGCCGACGCTGGTAGTCTCGGCGCCGGATCTGAGCACATCAACCAAGACAGGAACGGACGTCAATGGTGGCGTTACGCTCCCGGGAGATCTCCTGCGCTACACAATTAACATCACTGAAAGCGGAGGCAATCCCGCAACCAATGTCACGGTTATCGATAACGTCGACCCGCTTCTTGGCGGAATAAATATTATCTCTATCCCTGCTGGCGCAATAAACAATACGACTGGCAATACCATCAATATCAGCAACATCAATGTTGCAGCCAATACCACTGCTACTATCGTTTTTGAAGCTACCTTGCTGCCTTCAGCCAGCACTGGCTCTACTATAAACAATACTGCGACGATAACGGATATTCCAACCGGCATCACTGTGTCACCCTCCGCTGCTCCGATTTTTGTTGGCAGCCTGCCGGCCAGCGGCACCAAACAGCTGTATCTGGACAATCTGAATGGCGCCGGCACACTCACCCGCGTGGCTCCAGCAGCGAGAACCCGAACCGGAAAAATCAAAAAAGGAAAATCCGTCATCATTGACCAGACGCCCGTATTCCAATCTCCATTTACCATCACAGGAGGCAGCACGGTCAATGTTTCACTCTGGCTGCAAAACCGTGGCGGCGGTGGGCCTCGCAGCGCACAGGTTGATATCTACAACGGCAATACCGGCCTGCTGATTGGCAGCAATACCCAAACCTGGAATGGCAGGCAGTATGTGACTTTTCCTATCCCCGTTGCAGTTGATCAGTCTTTTGCAACAGGCGACTTCATTCGGCTTGTCGTCACCAATACCAGCGCCAACAATCGTGATATCCGGTTGGAGAGTCTGCGCAATGGCGTCAACTCGCAAATCCAGATTGATACAGCAACCGTTATTAATGTCGATGCGATCAATGTGTATGCCGCCGCCTACCCGGCAACCACACAGTATGCATCTTATGTTCCAGGCAGCACCGTGTATATTCGCGCTACAGTGAGCGACCCGTTCGGCAATGCCGACATTACCGGCGCCACTGTGAGCATCAGCGACCCTGCCGCCACCCTGGTGGTGAACAATGCAGCCATGACATCAGTCGGCGCGCCAAATGGCGCAACGCGTGTTTACGAATATATCTACACCGTACCCGCCGCGCCGGAAGGTTTCTGGGGCATCAGCGTCACCGCCAATGAAGGCAACGAGGGTGTGATTGCGCACACGGTAAACAGTACAATGATTATCGGCACTGCCAGTATCACCATCACCAAATCCAGCGCCGTGATTTCCGACCCGGTGAACGCCACCAACCCCAAGTCCATACCCGGCGCAATTGTTGAATACACCATCAACGTCACCAATAGCGGTTACGGCTATGCGGACAGCAACAGTATTGTTCTGACCGACCCGATCGATCCCAATACCACGCTGTTCATTGGCAACCCCGCCAATCCGGCTCAATTTACCGATGGCCCGATACCAAGCGGCCTCAGCTACAACTTTATCAGCCTGTCCAGCACCACGGATGATATTGCATTTTCCAACAATGGCGGCGGCAGTTTCATTACGCCAAGCGTGGACGCCAACGGCTTTGACACAACCGTACCCCCCATCAACTTCATCCGCATCAATCCCAAAGGCAGCCTGCGCGGCTTCGATGGCGTCAACACACCTTCGTTTACCATGCGCTTCCGCGTGCGCGTGAAATAGCGCGCAGCGGCAAGCTGCTACAATACACGCAGCATGAAACCCGTCAATCTTTTCTTTATCGCGATTGCGCTCGCCAGCGGCGCCATGCTGGGGCTGGTTTTTGCGCCTGACACACCGGACACCGTTCACATCGCAGAGACTGGCGATGCTATCAGCGCAGCGCCGGCGACTCTGGAAGGCGGCGACAACACCGCACGCCTGCAACAACTGGAAAGGCAAATCGCCGCGTTGCAACAACGCATCGAGCAACTGGAAAGGACACAGCAGCAAGCGCCGTTGCTGGAAACGGCTCCAGAAGAGAAAACCACAGCCGGCGGCCACGTCAACAACACCATCGATACGCCGGTCAGCGCCAACGCCCGTGTGCTCGACCCGGCGCATCTGGTCAAGGCGGGAATCGACCCCGCCACGGCGGAAGATATCGTTCGCCGCAAGAACCAAATCGAACTGCGAAAACTCGAGCTGCGCGACCACGCCGCGCGTGAAGGCTATCTCGGCAGCTCGCGCTATATGCAGGAGTTGCAGGCGCTTGTTGATGAGGACTTGTCTCTGCGCGCCGAACTGGGTGACGAGGCCTACGACCGCTATCTGTACGCCAGCGGCCAGGCCAACCGCGTGCGCGTCGCCGCCGTTATTCCCGGCTCCGCCGCCGAACAGGCCGGCGTCAAGGCTGGCGACCTGATTCTCCGTTACGGTGAAAACCGGCTGTTTGGCTGGCGCGAACTGCAACAGGCCACCACCCGGGGCAACCGCGATGAATACGTCAGCCTCAGCGTGATGCGTGACGGCCAGGAAACCCTGTTATGGGTTCCACGTGGCCCACTCGGTGTGCGTCTGTCGATGATGCGGGTTAATCCGGAGCAATAGACCAATCACTCTAATCTTCCCGATTTGCTCGCAGCTGCAAAAAGATAATCAGGTGGGTGATGATATAGAACGGCACGAAAAATCCCGGCACCACCGCCTGCGGGAAAGAGCCCATGATATCGCTAGATGGCTGTCCCACTGTATACAGCACTTCACCGGTGCGCGTTAGCACGCCTAACGACACCGCGACAAAAAAATCCAGCAAACCAAAACTGTTCCATAAAAAGATGCGCCTGCGCGTGACGGCCTGATTGCCTTCGTACAATGCAATGCCGATAAACACAGCGCCAACCGCTGTCATCGCATCACCCAGACCGGCGGGAAAGGCAAACAAGGCCGGCAGCCTGTCCTGAAAATACAGAAAGATAAAGCCCATGCCAATCATGCGCCAGCTGTGCAGTAAAATCAGCCGCCGCCTGTCCAGCGCCAGCACCCACTGCCTGAATGCAGGCAACAGACGATAAGCGACAAGAAACAGGATGCCCGGCAACGAAAACGCCAATAGTATCGCCACCGGGCGCTGACCGGCCGAGTAGCTGAACACCCCGGTCACAGCCATCGCCACGATGCTGGCGAACCACAGCGTCATTATCATCAGCACAGACCGCCCGATAGCAGATAAACCACACTGTCCGTTTTCAAGCTTGCACGCCAGTTCACTCATGTTTCATCCTCCAGTTGCTTGCAATAGTGAAGTCACTATACCATGTTACTTTTATTTTGCAAGTCTAAGGGTAAAACAGCTAAAATTACGGTATGAAAAAAATCACCGTCAGCCCGCAACGCTCACCCTGCCCCATCGCCAACACACTGGATCTGATTGGCGACAAATGGACCTTGCTGGTGCTTCGCGACCTGTTTGCGGGCAAAAGCCGTTACGGCGACTTTCAGCAGTCGCCGGAGCAGATTCCGACCAACATACTGGCGGATCGGCTGAAAAAACTGGTGAAGAACGGGCTGGCGGAAAAAACGCCCTATCAGGACAACCCGGTGCGTTACGCCTATCAACTCACCACAACAGGCCGATCCCTGCTACCTGTGTTGCAAACTATTGGCGACTGGGGCTTGCAACACATCAAGGGCGCACAGGCGCGCATCAAGCTTCAATAAGCAAGGAGCTATGGCGCTGGTTGTGACAATGTATTCGGTAGCAGCGGGTTGCAGTTTTTGATAATCACCTTACCCTGCAACAGATTGCCCTTGGAATATTCGCGGAAGTGACAGGTGTTGGTCTTCGGGTCATAATTTTCAATCCACAAATTATCGTCCTTCCAGGTTGCCGCGATGTGGTGCTGGCCTTCGGGCACACTGATTGACATCACGCCGCCATAACGTTTCACGAATACTTGCTGGAAATGAAAATAATAGGTCAACCAGCTGACAAACAACACCAGCGCCGCGCCGCTGAGCGCCACTTTCCAGTTATCCGCCCGACCAAACAGATATAACACGCCCACCGCAAGCGCGAAGCTAATCAGCCAGTAAATATAGGTAATCATAATGCGTTCCCGCCGCTGTCAATATCATCACCAACATGGTAACAGCATTGCGAAATTCAAGATGTGAAATCCTGCGGTGCGCTCACGTATAATCGCCGCCATGAGCAAGCACCCCCCAGACACCCCCTGCCCCTGTGGCTCAGGAAAAAAACCTGACGACTGCTGCGCCCCCGTGATTAAAGGCAATACCCCGGCGCAAACCGTAGAAACCCTGATGCGATCGCGCTACACTGCCTACACCCAACACAATGCCAACTACCTGCTAAAAACCTGGCATCGTTCAACACGCCCACAAAGCATCGAATTCGACAAACAAATGCAATGGCTACGCCTGAAAATAGTACACAGCAATGACAATACGGTGGAATTCATCGCCACCTTCCGCATCAACAGCAAGGCGCACAAACTGCATGAGAAAAGCCGCTTCGTACAGGAGCACGGCCAGTGGTTTTATGTCGACGGCGATATGATGTAACGTTCAGCTAGCGGTGCAGCACATAGCAGGCGCGGCTACGCCTTACTGATACAATACGCACCCGACATCATTTCAACCTGCCAGGCCTGTTACGTGGATAAATCCCTGTTTCGCATTGCCCTGCTCGGCGCTGTCACGGGCCTGCTGGCCGCCGTGCTGGTGACCTTGTTTCGCCAGTGCATCGAGATCAGCCAGACCCTGTTTCTGCCGAATGGCCGAGTCGGCAATTACGAAGCCCTGCCGGGCTGGTTGCGTTTTGCCCTGCCAGCCGGCGGCGCGCTGTTACTGGGACTGGCGTTTGAGCGCCTGCCCGCGAGCATGTGCTCGGTCGGCATTGTCCACCTGCTCAATACCATGCGCTTTCGTAAACAGAGCCTGCCCTTCGCCAATGCCGTGGTGCAGTTTTTCGGCGGCGTGGTCGCCATCGTAACCGGCCAATCCGTCGACCGTGAAGGCCCCGGCGTGCATCTCGGTGCAGCCAATGCCGCGCTGGTGGGTCGCAAAATGCATCTCGACGAAGGCGAAGATACCCTGCTCGCAGCCGCCGGTGGCGCCGCTGCAATTGCCGCCGCATTCAACACACCGTTGGCCGGGGTGATATTTGTTATCGAAGTCCTGCGCGTGCGTTATGCAGTAAACAACATCATCCCCGTCATTGTCGCCGCCGTGGTGGGCGCCGTGATCAGCCGACTGGTGTACGGCGAAAGCCCGGCCTTCGCCGTGCCGGCGCTGTCGATTGGCTCACTGGGCGAACTGCCCATCGTGGTAATCATGGGACTGGGCATAGGCATCATCGCCGCCGGTTTCATCCGCGCCAGCGAACAGGTGGCGCGTTACACACTGAGCTGGCGGCCCCTGTTTGCCTTCATGCTGGCAGGCGTCACCACCGGCGTGCTGGCGCAATGGTCACCTGCCATCATGGGCGTCAGCTACGATGCAGTCGACCGCATATTCCACAACCAGACAGGCTTACAGACGCTGGCCGTGCTGTTGCTGGCCAAACTGATCGCCACCGCCGTATCGGTCGGCGTCCGCCTGCCCGGCGGCATCATCGGCCCGTCACTCATCACCGGCGGCGCAGTCGGCGGCATCGCCGCCATGATGGTGTCACACAGCCTGCCACAACTGCAAGGATCCACCAGCTTCTACGCCATGGTCGGCATGGTCGCCATGATGGGCGCCACCCTGCGAGCGCCACTGGCTGCGCTGGTCGCGCTGATGGAGCTCACCGGCAACCTTAATATCATCCTGCCCGGCATGATTGCAGTGGTCATTGCCGAAATCACCACCCGCGCACTGGTAGGCGACCTGTCCGCCTTCACCGCGCTGTTGAATGTGCAGTATCAGCGTGAAGAGGCGACTGTTGAGGATGACGCGAAAGTGGCTGGTGTATCTACCGATAACAATAAAAATTTCGATATTTAACAGAATGTGAGGCATTAATCGTCTTCAGTAAAAAATACGTAGCCACATTCATTGTTTAAACATTTGTGTATCTGCACGTTCGCTGAAATGTCACAAAAATCAGTTCTAGCGCCACATTTCCCACATGTTGTAGGCTGATCCGTTAAACCCCAAATATCAAACCCACACTGGCATAGGCATGCGGTCAGTGAATATTCCTCTGACATACCTCCTCCTATATTTACTGCTTAAATATTTCACTGCGGTGATACCGCAACGCCTTTAAATCTGGGCAAAACCTTTCAGGAAGCATTAGCTGCTTACCTTCTATATCAAAAGCCTGTTGCAGTATTCCATTTCCTTCATCAAAATCAGCGCATTTAGGTGACAGCCTTACGCGCCAATCATCATCAAAAGTCATCAGCCCTCGATCAAATAACTTATCATGAAAGACATTTAGCGCCAGACCATTGGTGGGATCAGCACGTCGCTCAACATTATCTTTCCAGGGTATGATATGGCTGGCCACAATCAAATCAGTATTATCAAGACCTGTCAAACAACACTTATATCCATAGCTTACTAACACCGACTTTCTGAAAAACGATTGAACAGTTCGAACGCGTGTCAGCCTAAGCGCATCAGTCCTATCAAGCCTTGGAATATAATCGTACGGAGGATCATCTTCTTCAACATCTTCCGTAACGCCTGTAACTCTCGTTTCATATATTGACTCCATTTGAAGAACGAGCTCTTCGGAGTTGCTAGCAAAGTTATCCCATAATTGACGATCTGCATTACTAACGTTCCCTAACCCCTTCCTATTCAACGCAGGATCCAAACTTGCAAAATTACATGCTTTCATCGCAACCGCCGAAGGCGTTCGGCCTATCGCATTCGCAACTGCGATAACATCAGGGTTTGATTGATGCAATTTACCGAATGGCAACGCACAATAGAGCCTTAATGCCAGCAATTTTTCGTCTGTGTTCCATTTTTTATGTGACATCACTAGTGTCCCATTAAGAACCTACAAAAAAGGCCTGAAAACCCGCTTGTTTTGATACAATGAAATCGCGACAAATCATTGAAAAACAAGAAGGAGTGCAGGCCTTGAGTCATCATAATACCGTG
>JALWPK010000234.1:0-2382 GCA_026995045.1 Gammaproteobacteria bacterium
TGTCAGTGTCGGGTGTGCCGGAGATGTGTCGTCGGCGGTATGTCAATGGCGAGTGCCGGAGATGTGTCGTCGGCGTATGTCAGTGTCGGGTGTGCCGGAGATGTGTCGTCGGCGTATGTCAATGGCGAGTGTGCCGGGAATGTGTCGTCGGCACGTATCGATGGCGAGTGCCGGAAATGTGTCGTCGGCACGTATCGATGGCGAGTGCCGGAGATGTGTCGTCGGCACGTATCGATGGCGAGTGCCGGAAATGTGTCGTCGGCACGTATCGATGAGCAAGCACGAGAATTCAAACACCCACGGCCACCAGTCGAAGAAAGTCAACAAGCGGCCACATCGGAGATACTCAGCAGCACCACCGGTCAGGCAACCGCGGCGCTCGCCTCCCTGAAACGGTGCCCGTGGAAGAGGACAAACACATCTCGATAATAACCAAAATTCACCTCTTCCAAGCACTACTAATCCCGCCAGTCCTCCCCTACGCATCGGAAACTCGCACTATGCTCAAGTCAGACTGGAACAAGCCAGGAGTGCTCCGGCTGCGCCGCCTACAACAGATACAGTCAACATCGCACTCAGTAAACGCGCCCCGTAGCCGCAATGCTCACTCACTAGACGCGAAGTTCGCCGAATGCTCAGCTCCTTAGCACTGTCCCGTCGCAATGCAGTGGCGTCCCACCGCGGCCACCGTAACCATGTCGTCACCACATTCTCCAGTCAAGACAATGAGGTCTTTTGCTTGCGCACGTCCACTTTACCTCTCGAGTGCACCTCTCCTGTGCAATGACAATAAGCCTGCTCCTATATACGACGAGGGGAGCAACGCATCACACACGCTTTTTGACCGCCAGCTGGTCAGCTACGGCGCTGTGTGCACAGCAGAAGACGCATAGCACGCGTCGCTACACTCGCTAATCTCCAGATAACGGCGCTGCCACTTTCGGCGCTCCCAACACAGTCACAAATCAGGCTGCTGAAGTTTGCCACTTCACATCCCTCCCCCCTCCACTTGGAGTATCTCCAATCACATGCCCTCCACTTCAAGCATCTTGTTCAAGTCGATTTCTTCAAGCAACTTGAGTAGTCCTAGCGCTTCATCCTTGCCCAGCGCAATGGCCTCTTCCGGATCGACATCGGCGCCAAGAATCCCCATTCCCTCGATTCGCACGCACACCATTCCTCAATAGTCCCTCTCTCGGTTGATCAGCTTCCAGGCAATGATCTCGCTGTGGACCTCCCACACACGGTCGTAGTCGACTCACGCGCACTCAGAATTTCTCCGCCTCCTCGCCTTGTTGTCGAGGGCGCAAATTGTAACGAACTGCCGTCGGCAAGAGCTCCAGCTCAGCAATTCCTCCATGAATTTCCTTTATCCCTGCCGGGCCAGCACACGCTGGCGAGCGCACATTCCTCGTGCGCCGCACCCTCAGGCCTTTGCAAAGGACGAGGTCGCCCACTCCCAGCAGTCTCCGCACAAGTTCCGCTCACCTTAGCCGTCGTCAGTGAATTTCTTCCTCGCAGTAAGTTGCTTGTCGGATCATCCTCGCCAGGCGATCGCCTTGCAACTCCCCAAAGCACATCTCAGGGCTCAGCGGCGGCGGTACAGACGCTCCTAATATCGGCGTCCACCGGTCGGCACTGTTGGCGGGCGTCCGAAAACGATTTCTGCCGCACTCAATCCTGCCGCCCGAGTTGAGCAGTCCATTGCCGCCACCACCACCACCAACGCCAACCTCTCCCTCCAGTCGACTCCTCCTCGACCGACCGCTCGTCGGAGTTTCGCTTTCACCGTTCGATGAGCCCTCTCGACTGACCCGTCTGACTGTGACGCGTACGGCGCCGTAGTCAAGCGTGCAACGTTCAGACTTTTACACACGTGCTCGAATAGCTCAACCCTAAAGGCTGCGCCATTATGCGTTATCAGCACCAGCGGTGAGCCGAACTTGCACATAACCTCCGTCACAAATATTCGCGCAACCGTCTCTGCGGCCGACTTCGGCGCTGGCACTGCAATAAAGTGCCGCGAAAGTGCGTCGATGAAGATCATAGTAACGCGGCGTCCGTCAGCTCCATGTATTGCGCCAGTGAAGTCAGCGTGCACCGCGTGAAAAATGCAGCGCGGTATCGGCCATCGTCCGTCTACGCCTCTCAGTCCGGACCAGTCGATCTCGAATCATTGACACAAAACGCACTCGCTCGCATACTCATGCGCGTCTTTGTACACTCCGAGCCAATACGCGCCACCTTTGCCAACTCAGCATACAGCTTTTGCCCTCTTTGTGTCCAGCCAGTAGTGGCGCATCGCGCAGCACCTTCAAGATGCTCGACCTCATCGTCTCCAGTACGCACGGCATCGCCTTTCCCCTCTTAGCGCATACAGTC
>JALWPK010000234.1:2482-2907 GCA_026995045.1 Gammaproteobacteria bacterium
AACATTGCATTCAGTGAATTTCGCATACAGTCAACATTGCATTCAGTGAATTTCGCATACAGTCAACATTGCATTCAGTGAATTTCGCATACAGTCAACATTGCATTCAGTGAATTTCGCATACAGTCAACATTGCATTCAGTGAATTTCGCATACAGTGAACGGCCTTAAGCACGACCAATCGACGCCGAGCGAAGAAAAACGTGCTAAAGAGCTTCGCATTTATTGGCCTGCTTCAAAATAATCGGTTTTTTGTTCGTAGCCAAACACCAGTGAGGCTTACTGGGCTTATAAGAGTAGGGTTGTAAAGAGCATTAATTTACCTACCAGGGCGTATCCTTATCCGCCCTGAGTTAGCATTTCTTTGAACGACAATCGCCCGCTGAAGTTGACCGACCTAAAAAAAGTGGCGGTTTTTGAAACTA
>JALWPK010000235.1:0-233 GCA_026995045.1 Gammaproteobacteria bacterium
GCGAAAAAATCTTGCCTGCGAAGTATTTACCTGTTGTGAGAATCTCTATATATTTTCTCGCTTTTGCGTGTCTTGC
Source organism: Gammaproteobacteria bacterium (assembly GCA_026995045.1). Lineage (GTDB taxonomy): Bacteria > Pseudomonadota > Gammaproteobacteria > SZUA-229 > SZUA-229 > S139-92. The sequence goes on from JALWPK010000235.1 coordinate 77, forward strand.
TACCTCATTATGAAGCGTCCAAAACTGGCTGCTTTTGCCAAGTTTCGACTTTGCCAAAAATCTCACATTCGGCTGCATGTTGAGGGCGCGAAACTTGTCTTTTTCGATGAGAGCAATTGCCTGAAGTGAAGCAGACAAAGCCATTTATTCCAAAACG
>JALWPK010000235.1:243-2855 GCA_026995045.1 Gammaproteobacteria bacterium
TTGGCTCTAAAAATTGGCTCGATTTCGTTTGCACAGTGAGGCATTACGCCCAACCCTGCGTGCAGCCGACCCGCCTTTGGCGGGGGAGATTCGGCGCGAAATTTGGTAATTTAGGCTATGCTGAAAATGTGTTGAAATTGCAAAGTCGGCGGGCGGCTAACGCTCCCGTTGGGCGTCTTTCTCTTTCTTTTAGCTTTGGTCTTTGAAAATCAAAAAGTCCGCTTTGGGCGCGCGAAGAATCTTTCCCGCGAAGTATTTGCCTGCTGGGAGAATCTTTATATATTTTCTCGTTTTGGCGTGCTTCTCTGGCTCGTTGCGAAGCGTCCAAAATTGGCTGGTTTTGCTAAATTTCTGCTTTGCAAAAACACTCACTTTCGGCTGCGTGTTGAGAGCGCGAAATTTGGCTTTTTCAATGAGCGCAACTGCATGAAGCGTAGAAAACAAAGCCATTTATTCCAAAACGAGTTTTTCTTGCCCGCGATGGTTTTTGGTTCTAAAACTGGCGCGGCTTCGTTTGCACAATGGAGTTTTACGCCCAACCCTGCGTGCAGCCGACCCGCCTTTGGCGGGAGTGACTCGGCGCGAAATTTGCAAATCTGGGCTATACTGAAATTGAGTTGAGATTGCAAACACGGCGGGCGGCTAACGCTCCCGTTGGGCGTAGCGGGGCGCGTTTTTCGGTGGAACATTTACAATTCAGCGGCGCTTGCGCGGTCTGAAGGCACATTTCAGCGGCGAAGAAAAGCCTTTTCCTGCCGTGGGCGACGCCAGCCGTGGGGCTTTTTGGCCGTGGAGTGTTTTGGGCAACGGCGCTTTGGCTGTGCTGCGGCCTGTCCCATGCGACGGTGCAAAAGATGGGGCGGTGCTCCGTGTTGCGGGAACGTATCCATTGGCGTGCGTGGTAAAGCGGGGCGTGTTCCTTGTGAGGGAGTGCGCTTCCGCGGTGGTTGCCAGGCCGGGGCTTGTTCGTCAGCGTGTGGGGTTTTGGCGGTCACCTGGGCTGGCCGTGGCGCAAATGGTCAGGCGAGCGTTTTCGGCCAGGGAAGCCCCTGCCAACTGGGAGAGCACATCGTCTTCAGGCCGTGGCGTTTTCGTTTGGCGGTGGAGCGAGTCAGATGCCCAACCCCGCGTGCAGCCGACCCGCCTGTCGGCGGTGGGAAAGTGGGCGCGGTTTTGGGAATTGGGCTATACTGAAAATGTGTTGAAGTCACAAAGACGGCGGGCGGCTGACGCCCACGTTGGGTGGCCTAATCGTGCAATTGAAGGGTTGTGAAATTTGAATGGATGCGAAGTTGGGCCAGCGCAGAGATGAAATCACTTCAAGAACGAAGCAAGTGCTTGGAAGTTGGTTGCTTCATGCCGTTTTCGTTGTGGTTTCCCTGTTTGTGATGATTAACGTTCACGAAATTGGACACACCGTCTTTGCCAGGCTGTTTGGTGACAATCACGCTTTTTACGCTTTTTATAAATTGCGCCCTGATGGCAGTTTGTCTTGTATAGGGTGCAACGTGTATGACGAAACAAAACTCTCGTTTCTGGGAAATCTGTTTGTGACGCTTGGCGGAGTCATCTTCAGCCAAACGGCGGCAATTGCGTTGCTCCGGTATGGAGAAACCGCAAAAATTAGCCAAAGGTCGAAGCGCTTTCTGAAAGTGTTAGCGACGGTATGCCTGTTAGATGTGTTTTTTCAGGTGGTGCAAGGCACGATGGCAAATACAGGACAACAGGTGGCATTCACGCGAGTGGACATTGCGGATTTTATATGGTTGGTGGCGAATCGAGTACAAATAGGTTCTGTGGTGGTCAAAGGAATAGTTTTGGCAATGTTGGCAGCCTATTTCTGGTGGATTGGTGTCAAGTGGTACGGATTGAGTGCAAAAACTAGAAAGCAGGCATGAGTAGTTGTACCTGAAAGGCCACCCAACCCCGCGTGCAGCCGACCCGCCTGTCGGCGGTGGGAAAGCGGGCGCGATTTTGTAAATTGGGCTATACTGAAAATATGTTGAGATTGCAAAAGACGGCGGGCGGCTGACGCCCCCGTTGTGCCGTCCGCGAAGATTTTAGGCGCGGCGTTTTTGGAAGGCAAAGGTATTTCGTTTGCGCTGGGACTGGTCAGCGAGCGGTTGGCAAATCAGGCTTGAAAGACAGTTGGGCGGTTTTCGTTTGCCAGCGTCCGACTGTTTCCAGACACCGGCTTCTTGTTCACATGGCGCAGGTCATGCCGGGTTGGGGCAAGTTTGCCAGCATCCGCAGATGAGCAGGGCAAGGTGCGCGCGCGGGGGCTTGTCCCAGTGCGAGTGTTGTTTTTGATGGTGCTGGTCAAATTGTGGGGCAGCCGGTGGTGATTGCTGGACGAGAGCGCGGCGTCACAACCCCGCGTGCAGCCGACCCGCCTTCGGCGGTGGAAATCGCGGGCGGTTTTGGCAAATTGGGCTATACTGAAATTGTGTTGAAACTGCAAAGACGGCGGGCGGCTGACGCCCACGTTGGCACGCCCTGGCTTTGCCCTTATAGGATTGCATCATATGTAGCGCATGGAAAATGAAACGTATGCTGCGAATCGCACAAAGGAATGAAAAAACGCGTTTTGTGCTAGAATCACTATATGACAG
>JALWPK010000236.1 GCA_026995045.1 Gammaproteobacteria bacterium
TCCATGACAACAACAACAATAATCAACAGGGATGTGCCGCCAAAATAAAACGGCACATTCCAGTACAAAATCAAAAACTCCGGCAGCAAACATACGATGGTGATGTACAAGGCGCCAACCAAGGTCAGTCGCGTCATCACCTGGTCGATATATTTCGCCGTTTGCTCACCCGGGCGTATGCCTGGAATAAACGCCCCTGACTTTTTCAGGTTGTCCGCCGTATCACGCGCATTGAACTGCAACGCGGTGTAGAAAAAGCAGAAAAATATAATCGCCAGCGCATACAGCATCACATAAATCGGCTGCCCCGGGGACAGCACACTGACGACATCCTGCAACCAGGCCATATTCTCGTTCTGGCTGAACCAACTGCCCAGCGTCGCCGGGAACAGAATGATGCTGGATGCAAAAATCGGCGGAATCACACCCGCCATGTTCAGTTTCAGCGGCAAGTGGCTGCTCTGCGCCGCATACAAACGCCTGCCCTGCTGGCGCTTGGCGTAGTTTACGGTAATGCGGCGCTGGCCACGCTCAACAAATATCACAAACCCGGTCACCGCCACCGCCAGCACAAACAGGAACAGGATGGACAGGGTGTGCAACTCACCGGTCCTGACCAGTTCAAGCGTGCCGCCAATCGCGGCCGGCAAGCCGGCGACAATACCGCCGAAAATGATAATCGAAATACCGTTGCCAATGCCGCGTTCAGTCACCTGCTCACCCAGCCACATCAGGAACATGGTGCCGGTGACCAGGGTAATCGCCGCGGTGAACACAAAACTGATGCCCGGATTGAATACCAGCGGCTGACCACCGACTGACTGACCTTGCAGGGCGACGGAAATACCGATTGACTGGAATGTCGCCAGCACCACCGTAAAGTAGCGCGTGTACATCGAAATCTTGCGACGCCCCGATTCGCCTTCTTTCTTGATCTGCTCCAGCGAAGGCACTGTAACCGCCAGCAACTGCATAATAATGCTGGCCGAGATATAGGGCATGATGCCCAGCGCAAAAATCGACATACGACCCAGCGCGCCACCCGAGAACATGTTGAACACGCCCAGAATGCTGCCCTGTTGCTGCTCGAACAGGGTGCTCAGCACGTTAGGGTCGATTCCGGGAACAGGGATGAAAGTGCCGATGCGGAACACAACCAGCGCCCCCAGCACAAACAGCAGTCGCTGTTTCAGTTCCTGAAAATGTCCCTTGTTATCGGCCATTAGCTGTTCACGACACCAGGCGCAGCCTAGTCTTCGATTGACCCGCCAGCGGCTTCAATCGCCTTGCGCGCGCCCAGCGTCACCGCCACGCCCTTGAGCTTGACCGCCTTGCTGATTTCGCCGGAAGCTATCACCTTGGCTTTCTCGGTGTTTGCAGCAACGATATTGGCGGCAATCAGGGCGTTGATATCGATTATATCAGCGTCGACTTTGGCCAGCTCGTGCAAGCGAACTTCCGCGCGCGTTTTGGCTGCGCGTGAAGCAAAACCCACTTTCGGCAGACGGCGTTGCAAAGGCATCTGACCGCCTTCAAAACCCACTTTGTGGAAACCGCCGGAACGTGATTTCTGACCTTTATGACCACGTCCACAGGTTTTGCCGAGTCCGCTGCCAATACCGCGACCGACGCGTTTGCCTGCTTTTTTGGTTCCCGCAGTCGAGTGCAAATCATTTAAACGCATTACACTTCCTCCACAGAAACCATGTAATAAATCTTGTTAATCATGCCGCGGTTCTCGGGTGTATCGATAACCGTTACAGTGTGATGCATGCGGCGCAGGCCCAGGCCTCTTGCGCAGGCTTTGTGTGATTCCAGCCGGCCTATCAGACTTTTGACCAGGGTCACTTTGAGTTGTTTGTCAGCCACGATTTCACCTTAACCTTGTTCTTAACCCAGAATTTCTTCTACGGATTTGCCGCGTTTGGCCGCCATGTAGGATGGCGATGTCATGCTGGTCAAACCATTGATGGTGGCGCGAACGACATTCACCGGGTTGCGGGTGCCGTTGATCTTGGCCAGCACGTTATGAACGCCGACCGCTTCGAATACCGCGCGCATGGCGCCGCCTGCGATAATACCGGTACCTTCAGACGCCGGCTGCATGTAAACATTCGCGGCGCCGTGATAGCCGTTGATGGCATGGTGCAGGGTGCCGTCTTTCAAATCGACCTTTTGCATGTTCTTGCGCGCCTTGTCCATCGCCTTCTGAATGGCCAGCGGCACTTCTTTCGCCTTGCCATAGCCAAAACCCACGCTGCCGTTGCCGTCGCCGACGACAGTGAGCGCGGTAAAACCGAACTGGCGACCACCTTTTACTACTTTAGCAACACGGTTGACGGCAACCAGTTTTTCAATCAGATCGTCTTTACCTGCGTTTGCTGCTTCTGCATTTGCCATGCTTAAAACTCCAGACCATTTTCACGAGCAGCGTCGGCCAATGCCTTCACCCTGCCATGATATTTAAAACCGGAACGGTCAAAGGAAACCTTGCTGACGCCGGCTTCTTTTGTTTTCTCTGCAATCGCTTTTCCGACAGCCGCAGCCGCGTCAACATTGCCGGTGTATTTCAGATCACTCTTGACCGCTTTCTGCACAGTAGAAGCGCTGGCGACAACGGTGCTGCCATCCGGCGCGATAACCTGCGCATAAATATGGCGAGGCGTTCTGTGCACGGTAAGGCGATGCGCGCCCAGTTCGCTGATTTTGGCGCGAGCGCGTTTGGCTCTGCGAAGTCTGCTGGTTTTCTTTGAATGCATAACCTTGACCTGTTATTTCTTCTTGGCTTCTTTGCGGATAACACGTTCGTCTGAATAGCGAACACCTTTGCCCTTGTAAGGCT
>JALWPK010000237.1 GCA_026995045.1 Gammaproteobacteria bacterium
GCAGCCCTGCCGCCGTCCCACCGACGGCCGCTATGGCGAAAACCCCAACCGGCTGCAGCATTATTACCAGTTTCAGGTGGTGCTCAAGCCCTCGCCGGACGACATTCAGGAGCTGTATCTGGGCTCGTTGAAAGCGCTGGGCTTCGATCCGCTGGAGCACGACATCCGTTTCGTCGAGGATAACTGGGAATCGCCCACTCTCGGCGCCTGGGGGCTGGGCTGGGAAGTCTGGCTCAATGGCATGGAAGTCACCCAGTTCACCTATTTCCAGCAGGTCGGTGGTCTGGAGTGCAAGCCGGTCACCGGCGAAATCACCTACGGGCTTGAGCGCCTCGCCATGTATTTGCAGGAAGTCGAAAGCGTGTTCGACCTGGTCTGGACCGAAGGCCCGCAGGGCGTGGTCACCTACGGTGACGTGTTCCACCAGAACGAAGTGGAAATGTCCAGATACAATTTTGAACAGGCCGATGTGGCATCGCTGTTCGACTGGTTCGACACCTGCGAAAAAGAAAGCCAGCGGCTGATCGAACTGGGCCTGCCGCTGCCCGCGTATGAAATGGTGCTCAAGGCCTCGCACACCTTCAACCTGCTGGATGCGCGCCACGCCATTTCCGTCACCGAGCGCCAGCGTTTTATCCTGAGAGTACGCGCCCTGTCGCGCGCAGTGGCGCAGGCGTATTACGATTCACGCGAGGCGTTGGGGTTTCCGATTTGTAAGGATTGATTAGCCACAGAGCACACAGAGGACACGGAGTCGCTATGGACGAGTTAACAGATAAGATTATTGGCTCGGCGATAGAAGTTCACAAGGTATTGGGTCCGGGACTGCTGGAATCCATCTACGAGGAAGCCTTGTGTTATGAGATGCAAAACCGGGGCTTGTTGGTAAAACGACAGCTTGCGGCTGATGTTGTATACAAAGGTTGTGTAATCAAAGGACAAAAATTGGATTTATTGGTGAATGATGCAGTTGTGGTTGAAATCAAGTCAGTTGCGAAACTGCCGGATGTGGCTGTATCACAGATATTGTCATATATGCGAGTTTTCAATAAAAACAGAGGGTTGCTGATTAACTTCGGACAAAAAAGGTTGATTGATGGTGTTAAACGTGTATCGCTCTAAAACTCAGTGCACTCGGTGACCTCTGTGGCTAAAAAATTACTAATAGAAATCGGCACCGAAGAACTGCCGCCGAAAGCGTTGGGCAGGTTGTCGTCTGCTTTTACCCGGGGTGTGGTCGAGGGTCTGCAAAAAGCCGGTTTCGACATCGGCGAGGCGCAGTCGTTTGCCGCGCCGCGCAGGCTGGCGGTGTTGATCAATGATGTGCCGGCCGCGCAGCCCGACCGTGAAGTTGAGCGCAAGGGGCCGAGTGTACAGGCGGCGTTTGATGCTGACGGCAATCCCACCAAAGCGGTGATGGGCTTCGCCAAATCCTGCGGTGTCGAGGTTGATGACTTGCAGCGCCAGCAAACGCCAAAAGGCGAATGGCTGGTGTTTCGCGCCACCGAAAAAGGCAAACCGCTGGCGGCGCTGCTGGTGGATATTGTCAACCAGTCGCTGGCCAGGTTGCCGATTCCAAAACGCATGCGCTGGGGGGACAACACCGTCGAGTTTGTGCGCCCGGTGCACTGGGTGGTGATGCTGCATGGCAATGATGTTGTGCCCGGTGAAGTGCTAGGTATTCAAAGCGGCAAGGCGACATGGGGCCATCGTTTTCACTCCAACCACGCCATCGAGCTGGGTGCGGCCGATGAATATGCCGACAAGCTGAAAAGCAAAGGCTATGTCATCGCCGATTTCGATGCGCGCCGCAAAAGCATTCAACGGCAGGTGCAGGACACGGCGAAACAACTTGGCGGCGAAGCGGTCATCGATGCGGCGCTGCTGGATGAAGTCACCGCGCTGAATGAATGGCCGGTCGCGGTCGCCGGTGAATTTGAAAAAGATTTTTTGAGCGTGCCCGCTGAAGCCCTGATCAAAACCATGCAGGATAACCAGAAATATTTTCCTGTGCTGGACAGCAACGGTGAACTGATGAATGTGTTTATCACCATCAGCAACATCGACAGCAAGACGCCGGAAAAAGTCAAGGCCGGCAACGAGCGCGTGATACGTCCGCGACTGGCCGACGCCAAGTTTTTCTGGGAACAGGATCAGAAACAGCCGCTGCAAGCGTTTGCCGAATCGCTCGACAAGGTGGTGTTCCAGCAACAGCTGGGTACGATTGGTGACAAAAGCCGTCGCGTTGAAACCCTTGCTGTGGCCATTGCTGAGATGATGGGAGCCGATGTTGAGCACGCCCGGCGCGCCGCGCAGCTCGCCAAGTGTGATTTGATGACCGACATGGTCGGCGAGTTCGCCTCGTTGCAGGGCGTGATGGGCAAACGCTATGCCGAAGTCGGCGGCGAACCTGAAGCGGTCGCCATCGCGCTGGATGAGCAATACATGCCGCGCGGCGCCAGCGATGACGCGCCGGCGACCGATATCGGTCAGGTCTTGGCCATCGCCGACAAGATGGACACGCTGGTGGGCATCTTCGCCATCGGCCAGAAACCCACGGGCGAGAAAGACCCGTATGCGCTGCGCCGCGCCGCGCTGGGTGTGTTGCGCACCATCATCGAACGCGAGCGCGATCTGGATCTGTTGCAACTGATTGAACTTGCCGCCGCGCAATTGCAGGACAAGGTCGATGCTGGCGGCGCCAAAGCGGAAGTGTTCGATTTCATGCTGGAGCGTTTGCGCGCCTATTATCTCGACCGAGGCGTGGCCGC
>JALWPK010000238.1 GCA_026995045.1 Gammaproteobacteria bacterium
AATTGACGGCCTTTTTATACCGGCTTTTGGCATTGGCGCGTTCCCGGATGGCAATTTCTACCGCTTTAATCCGGACGGCACCCTTGTGGCCTGTACGCCAGGCGATCATCCTGGCAGAGGCTCACCGATTTTCGGTCAGGGCGGAACCTGCGGCGATGACTTCTTTGACAGTGTGTCTCAGGTCCGCTCGCCGCTGAAGCGTCTGGTCCTGACATCGGTTGGCCATTACGACATCCGGCCCAATATCCGTGCCAAGGTTGAAACCACCGTTGCCAATTCCAAGGCTCGTGAACTGGTCAATCAGGGCGGGTTTAACACAGGCCTTTTCGGGAACTTTTTCGTCAACAACTTCGAGGGCGATTCGGGCGCATTGCGGTTCAGCACGTCCAATCCGTTCCTGACACAACAGGCGCGGAGCATTATCGAAGGCAATGGCTTCACGGAGTTTGCGGTCAATCGCTTTAACAACGATCTTGTCAATTCCGGCGAAAATTCCACAGAAAATCACACCTGGCGTGTGGTCACAGCCTTAGAGGGTGATTTTGACGCGGCCAACAGGCACTTCAACTGGGATATTTCCGGTGTCTTCGGCAATTCCGACGTGGAAACCCGGTCCTTTGGCATTGTCGATGGCCGTTTCTTCAACGCCATCGATGCAGTGCGCGTTGATGACGCCTTGCTGCAAAGCATCGTCAATGCTGGGGCAGCGACGGATCTGAATGATGCCCTTGATGTCCTGCGCCGGAACGGGTTCAGCGGTGTCAGCAATATTGACCGCGGGTCTATCATTTGCCGTGTCAATGCTGATATTGCCGCCGGAACGGTGTCGGGCTTCAACAGTGTGCCCGGCCAGTCCAATGGCGGCGCCTTTGACGATGGCGCTTTCCCGTTTGCCGATGGCTGCGTGCCGCTTAACCTCTTCGGAGAAGGTGCGGGCAGTCCGGAAGCGATCGCTTTCATCAATGGTGCTCCGCGCATTACCTCGACCAATATCGGCCAGCGTGTCTTCACCGCAAACTTTGGCGGGGAATTGTTCAAGCTTCCCGCTGGCTGGATCAACTTCAACGTCGGTTTCGAAACCCGGCGTGAGCGGGCAACCTTTACACCGGGCCTGGGCACGGCGCTTAATATCACCCGCTCCTCACCCTTTATTGAAACGGGTGGCCAGGACAAGACCTATGAAGGGTATGGCGAAGTCCAGGTGCCTATCGCAACACCAGACATGAACATTCCCTTGCTGAATTTCATGGAAGTTGATGCGTCATTCCGCCGGGTCAACAACCGGGTTGCGAATCTGGATCGCGTGAAGGCAAATTCGACGACCAATAATGTCTGGCAAGTCGGTGGCCGTTGGAAGCCCGTAAAAGATATCGCGTTTCGCGGATCCTTCACGTCGGCGATCCGTTCGCCCGCCCTGGTGGAACTGTTCTCGCCAAAGGTCCAGGCCTTCCTGTTCGCCAATGACCCATGCGATGCGCGTTTCATCAATGGCGGTCCGGACCCGGCAACACGGGCAGCAAACTGTGCTGCTGCCGGGATTACCCAGCCATTTACCTCCAATGTCGTCAACGCCACGCTCGTTGGTGCTGATGAGGGCAACCCGAACCTGTTGCCGGAACGTTCGCATGCGTTCAACATTGGTGGCGTGCTGACGCCGCGCTGGGTGCCCAATCTGACCGTGCAGGCGGATTATTTCCGGATCAACATGAAAAACCGGATTGCACCGCTTAGCCTGACGAACATCTTGCAGGCGTGCTTTGACAGCCCGACCTTCCCGAACAATCCGTTCTGCAGCCCGGATCTTTTCCGCCGGGACGCCAACGGCCAGATTGTCTTCGGCAAGACGACATCGCTCAATGCCGGGCTTTCCAAGTTCAAGGCTGTCAATGTTCAGGCTGATTACCACTTTGATGTGGCTGATGCCCTGGCGGCGATCAAGATCCGCAAAAACAAGAGCGATCTTGGTGAAGTTGCTTTCCACCTGCAAGTGCAGCGCGGCATCGACAACAAGGTCCAGGTTCTGGATGAAGAGCCATCCAACACGATCGGCTCGTTTTCTGATCCAAAATATCAGGGCACCTTTGACACCACCTACCTCTTTGGTCCGTGGCGCGCATTCTGGCGGATCCTTTATCAGGATGGCCCTGTGTTCAACACGCTTGGCAATGCCTTTGTGCTGGATAGCAATGACAACATTGTCGATTTTGGGGCCCGTGTCATCCACAATGCTTCGCTGGCCTATACCATCAAGGATTCGGTTACGGTTCAGCTTGGTGTGGACAATGTCACCAATCGCAAACCCAATGTGTTTGAGCAGGCCGCCGGGTATTTCGGCACAACCGAAATCCTGGGCCGGACCTATACCTTCCGGGTGCGCTCGCGCTTCTAGGACAAGGTCCAGTCAACACAACTTTGAAGGCCGGGGGTTTCCCCCGGCCTTCTTCTTTTCCGCATGCTGAGGATTCGGGCCGGGCTCAGTACACCACCACCGAGCGGATGCTCTTGCCCTCGTGCATCAGGTCAAAGCCGTGATTGATCTCGTCCAGGCGCAGGGTGTGCGTGACCAGATCATCAATGTTGATGCGGCCTTCCATATACATGTCGACGATTCTGGGCACATCGGTGCGGCCTCTGGCGCCGCCAAAGGCCACGCCGTGCCAGGAGCGCCCGGTGACCAGCTGGAATGGCCGGGTGGAAATCTCCTGCCCGGCCCCGGCCACGCCGATGATATAGCTTTCGCCCCAGCCCTTGTGGCAGC
>JALWPK010000239.1 GCA_026995045.1 Gammaproteobacteria bacterium
CCACCCTGCAAGGCATTTTTGCTGCGGATTATTGTGAAGATGAGGAAGGCAAACGCTACATCAAGCAAACGTTTGAAAACGGTTATTTGATGGATCCGCACACCGCCACCTGCTTCAAGGCGTATGACACCTGCCGCGACAAGCCACTGAAAACCATTGCCTATTCCACCGCAGAGTGGACCAAGTTTTCCCCCGTGATCGCCAATGCGCTCACTGGTGAGGTCGACACGCACGATCTGGATGCGCTGAAGTCCATCGCCGCAACCGCCGGTATCCGCATTCCGCCGATGATTCAGGACTTGTTTGACAAGCCGGTCGCGCAGCAAAGCGTGATTGAAAAGGACGCCATCGAACAGGAAATCCTGGCGTTTATCTGATCGCGGGTTTGGGTAAAAAATTTTTTGCCACAGAGGCGCGGAGACGCTGAGAAAAAGCTTTCCGCAAATGCACGCAAATAAACGCGATTGTTTATCCTGGTTCTCTCATATGGTAATCAAGGCAAAGTGGACAGTTTGTATTTGCCACAGAGTTCACAGAGTCAACGTAGCTATGAGGCCAACGTAAAACACCAAAGCTTATTCAGTCATCCCGAGCGCAGTCAAGGGATCTCTCGCCACAGGCTATGTGCTGTGAGATTTCTCCCTGCGGTCGAAATGGCGCTGTCACCCAACGAGAAAAAGCTTCATGCTTCTGAATTCATTACGTTGTAATAATCTGTAACAAATCCCTGTGTACTCAGCGTACTCCGTGATCTCTGTGGCAATAATAATCGCGTTAATTTGCGTGCATTAGCGGAAAATCATTGCGTCATTATCCGCAAGAACTACCCCAGTTGCTCCACACGGATGCGCGCCACGCTGCCTTCGATTTCGGCGAAGCCTTCGACTTCAGCTATGGCGGTGTTCATATCGCGCTCTTTCACTACCTGTGTCAGCAACACCAGATGCACCTTGTCGGAACCGGGGGCCGGTTCTTTCTGAATCACCGCTTCCAGGCTGATGTTGTGTTTGGCAAACACGTCAGACACTTCGGCCAGCACGCCGGGTTTGTCCAGTGCGGTCATGCGCAGGTAGCAGGCGGTGTGCACGTCTTCGATGGGCAATACCGGCTCGTTCGAGAGGCTGCCATCCTGGAAACCCAGCATCGGCACTTTTTGCTCGACCGGCGCGTCGATGCTGCGCACGGTGTCGATGATGTCGGCCACCACCGCGGACGCGGTCGGCTCGGCGCCGGCGCCAGCGCCGTAATACAGTGTCGGGCCAACGGCGTCACCGTGCGCCAGCACCGCGTTCATCACGCCGTCGACATTGGCAATCAGGCGTTTTTTCGGAATCAGCGTGGGATGCACGCGCAGTTCGATGCCGGCATCCGTTTTGCGGGTGATGCCGAGATGCTTGATGGCGTAGCCCAGCTCCAGCGCGTAATTGACATCGTCGGTGGTGATTTTGCTGATGCCTTCGGTGTAGCACTTGTCGAATTGCAGTTCGATGCCGAAAGCAATCGAAGCCAGAATGGTGAGCTTGTGCGCAGCGTCAATGCCTTCCACGTCGAACGTGGGGTCGGCTTCGGCATAGCCCAGCGCTTGCGCTTCTTTCAGCACCTCATCGAAGTCGCGGCCCTTGTCGCGCATTTCGGTGAGAATGAAATTGCCGGTGCCGTTGATGATGCCGGCAATCCAGTCGATGCGGTTGGCGGCCAGCCCTTCACGCACCGCCTTGATGATGGGAATGCCGCCGGCCACCGCCGCTTCATAGGCGACATTGACGCCTTTGGCGGTCGCTGCCTTGAATATCTCCGGGCCGTGAGTAGCAATCAGCGCCTTGTTGGCGGTGACCACATGCTTGCCGTTTTCAATCGCCTGCATCACCAGGTCTTTGGCCAGAGTGTAACCGCCGATGAGTTCGACCACAATTTGCACATCCGGGTCGTTGACCACCTCGAAAGCATCTTCGGTGAGCCTGACCTTGCTGGCGTCAAGGATGGTCTGATCGGCAATGCCCAATCCGGCGACATGGCTGATTTCAATCGCCCTGCCCAGCTTGCGCTGAATTTCCTGCGCGTTACGCAGCAGCACCGTGGCGGCGCCTCCGCCAACTGTTCCCAGACCCAGTAAACCGACTTTGACAGCACTCACGCCGACACCCTCTTGCTAAAATTGAAAGCGCGCATTCTACTCGATTCCGCCGCTCGCGTATAATGGAGGCACGCATCCATAACACGAGACCGGCAAGGTGAAATTCAGCGAAGACAATCCGGCGGACGGCTTTTTCATCCAGAAATACGACGATGAAAAAATCATCATCAATGACCGCGGCTTCGATTGCAGCCTGATTATCTGCCCGGACAAGGTCATCGAGCACTGGCAGCCACGCAGCATCGAGGCATTGACGCTGCAACACTTCGACGCCCTGCTGGCGCTGCAACCCGAAGTCGCCATCATCGGCACCGGCAGCCGGCTGGTGTTTCCCGATGTCGCCGTTTATTCCAGCCTGATTCAACAGGGCATCGGCGTGGAAATCATGGACACCGGCGCCGCCTGCCGCACCTATAACATCCTGATGGGGGAAGGCCGGCGCGTGGTGGCGGGGTTGATATTCTGATTTTGCCGCAGAGAACGCTGGTGATTTAAAACCCAACGCAGAGGCGCGGAGACGCAGAGGGCGCGGAGGTTTTTTATCCGCAGATGAACATGGATGAACGCTGATTGTTCGGTGTCATTTCGACCGCAGGGAGAAATCTCACAGGACGCAGTTTGTGGAGCGAGATTGCTTCGCTGCGCTCGCAATGACAGAATAAAAGGAAAGACCGTCATCGCGAGCGCAGCGTGGCGATCTCGGCAAGCATACTCGCAGATGGGAGTGTGTTTATCGGGCTTGCCATGTCGCTGCGCTCCCCGCCATAACAGGATATAAAGGGATACGGTCATCGCGAGCGCAGCGTGGCGATCTCGGGAACATACTCGCAGATGGGAGTGTGTTTGTCGGGCTTGCCGCGTCGCTACGCTCCTCGCAATGACAGCAAATAATCTGCGTTCATCCATATATAAAAAACTCCGTGCCCTCTGCGCCTCCGCGCCTCCGCGCCTCTGCGTTGGGTATTCACTCACTCCGTGCACTCTGTGAGCTCTGTGGCGAAATCAACCTGCGTTGGCTTTCACCCGGCAAGAAAAAAGCCGGAACAGGGTTCCGGCTTTCGGGTGTGGGTTGCCCATTGCTGGGCCGGGCCTTGAACGACCTCTTGTTATTATCTTTTCAAACTTACAAATCCTGGAACAGCAGCTCTTCGGTGAAGCCCTGGCTTTCCAGTATCTTGCGCAATTGTTTCAGCGCATCCATCTGGATCTGGCGCACACGCTCGCGGGTGACGCCCAGTTCGCGGCCAACGTCTTCCAGCGTGGTGCGTTCGTGGTTGTTGAGACCGAAACGGCGCACCAGCACTTCGCGTTGTTTTTCTTCCAGTTGACCCAGCCAGACTTCGAGATTGGCCATCACGTCGTCATTCTGCAGGGTTTCCGGCGGTGCGGGTATGCGTTCGTCGGCGACAATTTCCAGCAGCGGACGGTCGTTTTCCTTGCCGACCGGCACGTCGACAGAGGTGACGCGGTCGCGCAGGCCGAGCATTTTTTCGACGCCGGCGACAGGTTTGTTGAGCATTTTGGCGATGTCATCTGCGGTCGGCTCCTTGTCCATGGTCTGCTCCAGTTTGCGGGCAGCGCGCAGATAAACGTTTAATTCCTTGATGACATGAATCGGCAGGCGAATGGTGCGGGTCTGGTTCATCAGCGCGCGTTCAATCGTCTGGCGAATCCACCAGGTGGCGTAGGTGGAGAAGCGGAAGCCTTTTTCGGGGTCGAATTTTTCCACCGCGCGAATCAGGCCGAGGTTGCCTTCTTCGATCAGGTCGAGCAGCGCCAGACCGCGGTTCATGTAACGGCGCGCAATCTTGACCACCAGTCGCAGGTTGCACTCGATCATTTTCTTGCGGGCTTCCATGTCACCCTTGAGCGCCTTGCGGGAATAGAACACTTCTTCCTCTGCGGTCAGCAGCGGCGAGCCTTCTATTTCTCTTAGATATAACCGTGTAGCATCCAGCTCCTTGCGGTTAACCTTGGCATCAATATCTGCAGAAGCGGTTTTTGTTTTTGGTTTGATATCGTCTGTTTCTACGATGTCTTCTACCGATTCGGCAGCGACCTCGACTTCGTCGTGATCTTTATCATGATCAAAATCATCATTCATCAGTACACCGACATCCTCGATGTTCTCACTGGGATCAGCTATTGCTTCTCTCATCATTTTACCCCCACCCTAATTTCAATGTTTTATTGTTTTTGTTGTCACATTTAGCAGGCTTTGGATGCGGCTTTTTTACCTATTGAATCCATGCACTTACAAGCCTTTCCTAAACTTCCCCCTGAAGTTATGTGCCTTATAGCATTATTTATTTGCGTGAAGCAAGTAAATAATCGTCAAAAACTGGAAAAAGTTTAAGATAAAAACCAAAACCACAGCATATTGTGGTTGAGAATCAGTCTATTAACTAGAAGGAAGGTAGCGCAGCGGGTCAACCGGCTTGCCGCGTTTGCGGATTTCGAAGTGCAAAACCGGTTTTTGTGACCCCGTTTTGCCCAGTTCGGCAATCACCTGTCCCTGTTTCACAGTCTGGCCTTCATGCACCAGTAATTTGTGGTTATTGGCATAGGCGCTGAGGTAGGTGTTGTTGTGCTTGATGATGACCAGATTACCGTAGCCAATCAGGCCATTGCCACTGTACACCACCTTGCCGTTTGCCGCCGCCTTGACCGGTTTGACGCCGCTGACGCGTATATCCAGTCCCCGGCTGTCCAGTCTGCGCTTGTTGAAACGTTTCACAATCCTGCCTGTTACCGGCCAACGCCAGGTAAGGCGGGTCTTGCGTGTGGTGGCCTTGCTCGTATTGCGCGGAATCGAACGGCTTGCCGTTGCCGCCGTTTGTGTGCGTTTATTGCCTGCTTTACCTGTCAACGGTTTCAGGCGCAATTTCTGACCGGCATATATATGGTACGGTTTTTTCAGCCGATTGGCCTTGATCAACTGCGCTACTGATACATGGTTGGCGCGTGCAATGGAATACAGGGTGTCATTCTTTTTCACTACAACACGCTGGTCAGGTTTGGCGGCCGGTTCAGGCGGGGGTGTTTTCGCTTCCACCACTTCGACAACCATTTCGGCATCCGGGTCATCCGCAACCGGTTTGGGCGCGAGGTTGAAATTTTCAGGCTTGCGAGTATGCAGCCGCTGACCCGGATAGATTAATGACGGGTTTGATACATGATTCCAGCGAGCCAGTTCTGCCGGATCAATTTCATAACGCCAGGCGATGGAATACAGGGTATCACCTGACTGCACGGTGTAATCACTGGGGTCCCAGTTTTTCAGCGGCGCGCTGCAAGCCGCCAGCAGCAGGCAAGCAAGCATCCAGCAGTGTAGATTCAACCTGCGTGTCATGCCTTGTTTACTGCCTGAATATCAGATACAGCACCACACCCAGCACCAGGGTGGCCCAGCCCAGCCACTCGATGTACTTGCGCACCACCGGCTCCATTTTGGGTCCCGCCCAGGCCATCAGCAATGACACCAGAAAAAAATGCGCGCTACGCCCGACCAATGCTGCGCCGATAAACGGTAACAGCGCCATGTGCAGCGCACCCGCCGATATCGTAAACAGCTTGAACGGTATCGGCGTGAAACCGGCTATCACCACGGCCCAGAAACCCCAGCGGCCGAACCATGCCTGCGCGGTCAGGTATTTATCCCAGTAACCCGCAGAATGCAAAACCGGCTCGACCAGTTCGATGCCATACATTCCCAGTAAATATCCAAAAATGCCACCGAACGCCGATGTCAATGTGGCAATGACCGCAATGTGCACCGCACGGTTGGGCCGCGCCACCGCCATTGGCGCCACCATCAGTGCAGTGGGAATGGGAAAAAAAATTGATTCGATAATACTGACACCGGCAAGATAACGCTCGGCATGCGGGTGTCCCGCCAGTTGCATGGTTTTGTTATACAACCCTTTGAACAACATGACTTTCCTATCTGACCGAGCCGTCCAGCAACGGCACAAAACGCACCGCGTCCAGGGTCTGTTCTTCGAAACCGTTGCCGGTGTTGGTAATGAGTTTGAGCGTTTGCGCGCCGGAGACCGAGCCCACCGGAATAATCATGCGGCCGCCAACCGCCAGCTGTTGCAGCAGGCTCGGCGGCGTGGTTTCCGGCGCGGCGGTGACCATGATCGCCGGGTATGGCGCGTGCTCCGGCCAGCCCCAGGAGCCGTCACTGTGTTTGCTGTAGATATTGTGCAGTTTGAGCAGGCGATGACATTCGCGCGCCCGCGTCAGCAGCGCCTGGATGCGCTCGACGGTATACACTTTGGGAACCAGCCGCGCCAGAATCGCTGACTGGTAACCCGAACCGGTGCCAACCTCCAGCACCGTGTCCGGCACGCCATGTTCCAGCAACAGCTCGGTCATGCGCGCCACGATATAGGGCTGGGAAATGGTCTGGCCGTGGCCGATCGGCAGCGCGGTGTCTTCATAGGCGCGGTGCGCCATGGCCTCGTCCATGAACACATGGCGCGGCGTGGTGCGCATCACTTCCAGCACGCGCTCGTTGCGAATGCCTTTTTCGCGCAGACGCTCGACCAGCCGGTCGCGCGTGCGCTGCGATGTCATGCCTATGCCCTGGATATCGTGTTGCATCAAGTCAGTGTGCGCTCAGTCGAGCCAGTCCGATAAAGATTGCAGGCTATCATAGCGGGTCAAATCGATTTGCAAAGGGGTAACCGAAATATAATTGTGCTCCACCGCGTAAAAATCGGTGCCCTCGCCGGCGTCCTGCGCCGCCCCCGGCGGCCCCACCCAGTACATCATCTCGCCGCGCGGGTCCTGCTGTTTGATCACGCCTTCCGACTTGTGCCGGTTGCCCAGCCGGGTGGACTGAAAACCCTGAATCGCATCATAGGCGACATCCGGCACATTGATATTGAGGATGCTGGATGACGGCAACGAATCGTGGCGCAGCTTGTCGACAATGTGCTTTACCGCCGTGGCTGCGGTGCTGAAATAATCCGGTGCGAAACTGTTAATCGACACAGCCAGCGCTGGCAGGCCGAGAAAGCGCCCTTCCATCGCCGCCGCCACCGTACCGGAATACAACACATCATCGCCCATATTGGCGCCGGCGTTGATGCCGGAAATCACCATGTCAGGCTCATCATCCAGCAGCCCGGTGAGCGCCAGATGCACGCAGTCGGTAGGCGTGCCGTTAACAAAATAAAAGCCGTTGTCAGCCTGCTGCACCCGTAGTGGCCGCTCCAGCGTCAGCGAATTGCTGGCGCCACTGCGGTCACGCTCCGGCGCCACCACCGACACCCGATGATCATCCTGCAGAATCTGCGCCAGCGCCTGCAAACCCGGCGCGCGATAACCGTCGTCATTACTCAATAAAATATGCACAAAAAACCTGTTAAAGCTACAATCCTCTTTGCATCACACTATACCCTATTCGCCATGCAAATTGATGACCCGGCAGACGAAGAAGCCCCGGACGACTTTGAACTGTTCCGTCGCCAAATGCGCGGCGTCGATCCGTTAAAACCGGATAACCGCATACCGGCGCACAAACCGGAACCAGCGCTGCGGCCGCGCCAGCACGACGACCACAGCGCCGGCAGCCAGCCGTTCGCACAAAGCGATTTCACAGAAGCCGCGCCAGACATCCTCAGTTTTTGCCGCAGCGGCGTGCAGCCAGCCACCTTCAAAAAACTGCGCCAGGGCAAACTCGCCATCGAGGCGCAAATCGACCTGCACGGCCTCACCGCTGCGCAGGCGGGAGCGTATCTGGATGAATTTTTGCAGGAATGCCACAACAACCAGACCCGCGTGGCGCTGATGGTGCACGGCAAGGGCTACCGCTCCAAAGACGGCCAGCCCGTCATCAAAACCCAGCTCAACCGCTGGCTGCGTGAATGCCCGCAGGTGCTGGCGTTTCATTCCGCCCAGCCACGCGATGGTGGCAGCGGGGCGGTGTATGTGTTGCTGAAAAAACCGGGGGTGGGTTAGCCACAGAGTGCACGGAGAGGCCTTTCTTTCACCGCAAAGTCGCAAAGGACACAAAGTTTATTTTTCTCCGCAAATGCACGCTAATTCACGCAATGTGGTATCGGGATGACAGGAATAATGAATTTGCCACAGAGGCGCGGAGGCCACCGAGCATTGCTGTGCATAGCCAATAATCACCCAGCATCAATGGTCACTGTTGCTGGTGTATTATGGGGAAACCGGTATATTGAGAAGCTTGGCTAACACAGGAGATATTGGAATAGGCGTAATGATGGAACCGAATAATTTACCACACCCGACCAAAATATCAGACGCCCTTCTGCACGAACCCCTGTTCCGGCTTACACATATTAGCACCTCCTTATGCATGACCTGTTTTGACCAATATTCGGGTATTATCAGGCCGTACGGCAGATATATAATGAAAAATATGAGGATACAGGCGTCCTCATAACAACAAGTCATGCATAAGAGATCATATGAGTACATTAACCGGCAAAGAGTATTTTGAATTAGGGCAGGGTCTTCACAAGATCAAGGAAAACCTAGAATGGAGAAGAGACACTCTTAACGCATCATTAGAAAGATTCAAAAAAACAAAAGACACCACACTTAACCAGTATTATGATGCGGGCGTTGACGCCGCAGTGTCATGGCACGATTTCATGGATATATCTTGCTACGTAGATGGCAGCGATGCACCAACTTTTAGTTGTGAATTTCAGGACATCAGTGAGGAAGCTACACTAAAAGTATCCCCAACCATGGTAATTAATGGGAAAGAGCGTATCCTCAAGGCATACGAATTCTCACTCAACATCGTCAAAGAGCAGCTTGCTGAGGTTGAGCAAGAAATAGAAAGGCTGCAATCTATAAAAAACGCATAACAAATCACTTGTGCGGGACAAAAAGGCCTATTAGCCTTTTCGCCCCACAGTTCGGGGTTAGATGCTACAAGAATTAGTTTCATGATTTCTTTAACGACGCAAAAAGATGCGAGAGAGGTCAGAGATTTACCTTTCTGCTATATCTGCGGGAATCGTTTTGATACAGCAGATTCAATCAACTATGACCATATTCCACCAGAGTCGATATTTGACATACCAGACCGTAATTTCCCATTAAAACTCTCCACACACGAGAGGCAATGCCATAGCCCAATGAATTTAGACGACGAGGTATTGGGCCAGTTAGTCGCTTTAATTCATGGGAAACAACCTTCAGAAAGAAATGACAAACTTAAAATCGATATCTACCAGAGTACTGATACAGGATCACTTATTGCTTCTTTCAGTCAACGCAATATTGAACTTCTACTCAGACGCTGGATAAAAGCATTTCATGCAGCTTTGTATCGTGAGCCACTTGCCGATGATACCAAATTTGCAATACAGACTCCATTTCCCTCAGGCACTATAAAGAACGGTCAACTTATAGAGGAACCTATAAGAGAACAGCATTATAAGTTTGTTGAATGTATAAAGAGAAATAGAGTGGCGGGCAATTTGGATTACATTGAAACGAATAATGGAAAATTTCGGTACGAGTGCGTATGGGACAAATTGAGCGATAACAGCTGGGCATGTGTATTTTCTATTGATTTGTATGGCTGGAAAGACCTTGGAGACATAAATAATTTTCAACCAAGGGGTTGTGCCGGTTTGTATAACTCGCCTACCGGTATGGTGCCAGAAAATGCTAGTAAAGCCACAAGACTGGAGTTTTCTATAGCCAACTCAGACACTGCAGACCCGTTTGGTTCATGAACATGATTGAAAAGCTGCGATTCCGCGTTGGGTTTTCAAATCGCCCCTCCGTGTTCTCTGTGCCCTCTGTGGCAAACCCATTCGCGTCTATTCGCGTGCATTTGCGGAAAAAAGCATAGAGGGTCAAAAGCATAGAGGGTCAGGTCTTTCATTTTGCATTGAGGGCGACGCGAGTAGCCTCTAAATTAACAAACAGACTTGAGTCTTAAATTATCCACAAATGGCGCAAAATCTTTATCTGAAAAAAGCAAAGGGAGTTTATTTTCAATACAATAAGTAGCAATAATCACATCTACAGTTTTTCTGATAGTGATTCCTTTTTTTCGCAGCTTTCTAAAATTATTGGCGCTTTTAATTGCCATGTCCTTTCCCAATAAATCATGCACAGTTAAAGATGTTAAAACGTTTTTAGCTGCTTTATAATCGGCATCACTTCTAAAGCCTTGTAGTACTTCAGCCAGTATGAGATCACCAATTACAATCTCCTCAAGCCCGAGTATTTCATTCAATTTATCTGTTTCTGCACATACCGCACCATTGAAAAAGTCAATCCAGACACTTGAGTCCACTAAAATCACTTTTTAGTTCTCATTTCATCCAGGTCACCCTCCCACTTGAGCTTACCTCTAAGCGCACGAATAGAGGCCTGTTTATTCAACTTAATCAATGCCTTAAGGCCCAGTTCAACAGCTTCTTTTTTGGTGCTTAAACCAGTTGCTTTTAATGCATCAGCCATCAAGTTATCATCAATTTCAATATTAGTTCTCATTCCAGTCACCAGTGTGTACAATAAAATATATGTGTACACACTATAACAATAATACACATAACACATATGAGCCGCCTCTATGTCAATAGGTAATAAAAAGCTTTTTCGGTTAACGGATTAACCAAAAATAAAACAATGAACAAAGTCGGCTACTTCGTCTGTCATGGTCGCCGTTAAAGCAAT
>JALWPK010000240.1 GCA_026995045.1 Gammaproteobacteria bacterium
GATACCAGGTGATGCAAATGGTGATGGATCGGTGAGTTTGACGGATGTGCTAGATGTTCTTTCAGAATCGGTAACAGGTACACCTTCTTCAGGACAACCCGATGCCAATGCAGATGGTTCCGTTACATTGACGGATATGCTGTGTGCATTGAATAAGTCTGTTTTGGGTCCGGATACACCCTGTTCATGATTGGGAGAAGAGAGATGAGAAACTATTTTGTTTTTACAGCTGCCCTATTCTTGGGCATTGTGAATGCCAGCGCTGCTGATGTGGAATTGTTCCCCATTCATGATGACAGTGGAATTGTTCAGATTGCTGTGTCTGTGAGTGGCGTTGAAAAAGGCAAGCTTGAAGCCTTACAGTTTGGTTTGAATGGTGTAAACCATACAAACTTTATTGAATGTACGAATGGGGCATTTTGCAATATCAGCCAGGGCAGGCTGGTTGCAGCTATGATTAACCAGAAAAAAGGATTGAACAATGATTCTGTTTTGTTTGAGGTTGTCTTGAAGCAGGATGGAAACATGAAAAGAAGTGGCAAGATGGAGTTGGAGGTTATTGGAAATACGCAAGTTATTGTAGATGGTGTGGAGAAAGAGGCTACTGCCAAGATTGTGTATTGATTTTTATTGAGTGACGATAAAGGGGTTCAATGATGAAGAAAACACTTGTTGTAGCGGCATTGCTGGCGAGCAGCTATGCATCTGCATTTCAACTTAAAATCGAAGATGTAACGGGTGTGTCTGTCAGTGCGACTACTGTTACGGCCAATGTGACTTACATTGATGACGGATCGACCGGCTTTAACGTGACAGCTGCTCAGGGTGGTATAACGATTCCCACTGGATGGTCATATAACTCCTGTGGCGGCAATATTGGTTTCTGTACGGTTTCTGGAACTACTTTGAGTTTTGCTCAACTGAGTGGAACAACTGCGCCGGGAGCAGCATTGGGAACAGTTACTTTCAATGTTACTGGCTTGACCGCAGGTACAACCTATCCGTTGACAGCTGTGGGTAACTATCAGGTGCAAACTGACGGTACTACTGGTGACCAAGCCGCAACTGGTGTTTCTGGCTCGGTTACAGTATCTGGCATGACCGTCACCCCCAACCCGCATGATTATGGCACCGTATTGCAAGGCAGTGTAAACACCCAGGTTTTCACCGTAACCAATAGTGGTGTTGTGGGTGGAATTACATTGGGCGCTACTTTTGCCTCATTTACCTTTGGGACCGATTTGACCTTGGCTGGAATCGCAACGGGGCCAAGTGCTACTGCTTGTGCAAATAATCTAGCTATTGCTGATGGGAATGCATGTGATTTCGAGGTTACATGGACGCCCACAGCGACGGGCACGCTGAATGATCCCATTACAGTTTTTTCAGACGCCAATAATGTGACTGTAGGCCATACCGGCACCTCCATTCTCAATGACGCCCAGCTCGGTACGCCAGTCACGGTATTGAGTAATACCACCCCGTTTACACCAAACAGTGGAATACAACCCATCGGTACGCTAGATATCACCAATGCGGCCCAATCACCGATTACAGAGGCACTGAAATTTGCCAATTGTAGTCTCTCTGGTGATACTGCAGTGATTGCGTATGGGGGAACTACACTTGCCAATCTGGATGGCCTGTCGATTCCCGTAAACACCACCAGCGCCACCACGGGAAACTTTACCTGTGACACGACTGCGACACCGGGCAACTATTCCGTTACGCTCGCTTGTGACACATCCGACAATAATGTGGCTGATAATGCTGCAACCACCGGTGCCAATGCAACGGTTGGCACGATCAATTGCGCTATTGGTGGCCCGATTTATGCTTCCAGCCCTGATGCAGCTGGATCAACCATTAACCTGACCAGTGGTGGTACGGTGGAAATCGGTACACCCGCACCCACCTACACGCTGGAAGTGGGCAACACGGGTACCGATCCGCTGACGGTAGCTAATGGTGGTATAACGCTCACGAGTACTTCTACTGACTTTACATACACGGTGAATGGCAATGCTTTGCCCTGGTCGATTCCGGGTGGCACAAACGCTGTTGGTAGTGGCTACACCGTGGCGGTGGATTGCACGCCAACTACCCCGGATGTGACGCAAACTGCAACATTGACTATTACTGACAATGCCTCCGGTAGCCCACATCAATATACATTCCAGTGCACCGGCAAGGCCACATCCGTACTGAGCCTGAACCCCGCCGATGCAGGCACGGTTACGGTTGGTCCGAATGTGGGTACTACTACCGCTACGGTTACAGTAAGTAATACGGGTAATGAAGCTCTCAGCATTGATAGTTGTACTTTGGATGCTGCGCTGGCGCCCCCGAATTCCTATAACTGTCAGGTTATTACGGGCCTTCCCATATCGGTAGCCGCTGGAGCGAGTCAGGACATCACCGTGCAGTGTGATCTGGCACAGGGCGACTCCGTTACACAGGCCAATGGTCTGCAATGTACCTTCTCTGGTGATTTCAATGGAACGAATGTCGCTGGACAAACCCAGCTGGGCACCTGGACCATGAACCTGATCGGCGCCGTGTTCGTCATCCCGGCTCTGAACGGCTTTGGCTTGATGCTGCTGGCACTGACCCTGCTGGTGGCCGGTGGTGTGATGGTTCGCCGTCGCGCCTGAAGCCTGAGCCATCTGGCTGATTAAGAAACCGGCCCTCGGGCCGGTTTCTTTTTGCCTG